>NZ_JACETT010000039.1:0-103584 GCF_013912365.1 Thermoactinomyces intermedius | reverse complement strand
ATCAATATAAGACAGTCATCAAAGAATAGGGAAACGGGGATGAGCAGAATGATATTGGCTCATCCCCAATTTTATGGCTAAGTCACTTGAGGGTGCCGAAGAGAGTGAATATTTTGTTATACACATATACTTTGCCACAGGAAATTCAAATGGTGGATCTCGATCATCTCGATTTGGATCCAAATAAAAAGGTCATTCAACATTAAAAAGAAAGGGCAGGAAGACCGCACGGCGGCCGGCCTGTCCTTTACTTTTTCGCTGAATCGTCAATTGCTTGAATGGCCAGGTTGAACGCTTGGATTCTTCTTTCCAAAAGTGTTTTTTGCGGACTTCCTTCTTTTGACTTTGCGTAAATCTTTTCAATGGAAGGGAGTAACTCGGTAAGAATTTGGCGGGCTTCGGTCAGCTCTTCAGATGTGAAAGGATGAGGCCTTTGATACCAGGCGTATTCCAGCATGGCCAAGCCGATGTGAAAGGCTTTGAGCCTTTTCCGGATGAGGAAGGTGTTTGCGCCTTTTTGCGTCATCTGATCCAAGGCATTCTCCGATTTGCGGATGGTGGATTGAAAGGATTGGATGGATTCGGTTATCACGCTGGCAGGTACATTATCCATGTTTTGTCTCCTCTCCCTGTTTTTTCTTCGCACGGTCATGATGATCCTTTTGTTTCAGAGTGTCAAGAGCAATTTTGCATCTGCATGCAAAGCAAATGACAGGGGGAATCAAGAAGAAGTTTAATTTCATGAAATTTGGTTCTTGGTTTAGACCAATTGCAGGGAAATTCATAGAATAATTTAGCTTTGTAAAAAGGAGGGATAGGATGACAGAGTTTGGAATCCACCTTGGCCAAGATCATGGGGTCACTGCGGCACAGGCAAGGAGAATTTTCGTTCTCCGCCGGGGAGAGAGAAGAATTGTGCGCTGCGGAAGAAGAGTGGTGCGCATTCGCCGCTTTTTTTTGCGCCCCGGTGAAGTTTTGGTGGTCATCTGCGGCCGGGGCCGGCACAGACAAACCTTTATTTTTGTCTGCAGAGGGCGGCGCATCCGGAGAACGATTGTCCGGAGAGTTCGCCGAAATACGCTGATTTCGGTGCGTTGTGTTTAATCCGGTTCTCTAATTTTATGGTTGGGACGGGGAATGAATCCCCGCCTTTTTTATTGTTGAAATTGCGGCAGATATTTTTGGTGGGCTTTCAGCATTTCATCCAGGATTTTTTTGGCGGCGGAGTCGGAAGGGACGAGCGGATTGATGGTCATGGCAAGCAGGGCGGTATGGTAGTTGCCGGTTACGGCGGCTTCGGCGGCAACCCGTTCGAAGGATTTAATCTGTTGGACGAGGCCTCTGACGGGGATGGGCAGGTCTCCGATGGCGATGGGTTTGGGGCCGCTTGCGGTGATGACGCAGTTGATTTCGACGGCGGAATCGTGGGGGATGCTGGCGATGGCGCCTTGATTTTTTACATTGACGGTTTGGATGTCTTTGCGGTCATGATAAATGGAGTCGATCAGGTTGCAGGCGGCATCACTGTAGTAAGCGCCGCCGCGTTGTTCCAGTTCGGGCGGTTTGGCGGCGAGCTTTGGGTCTTTGTATTTTTCAAACAGTTCAGCTTCCACTTTTTGCACCACTTCGGCGCGGGTTCCGGTTTTTCGCGCTTGCTCTTGTTCTTCGGCCAGCATTTTTTCCGTTTGGAAGTAGTACCGGTGATACGGACAAGGAAGGATGCCCAACGCTTTGATAAACTCTTTTTCCCAGCCCAAGTCAATAATGTTTTTGGCACGGATGCCGGAGGTGTCTCCTTGGGCGATCCGGTCAATGATTTGTCCGGTGATGTTTTGCCCGTCGAGATAAACGTTGAGCCCGAAGACCATGTGGTTTAATCCGGCAAAGTCGATATGAATCCGCTCCGGCTCGACCTGAAGCATTTGGGCCACGCTCATTTTCATTCCGACGGGAATGTTGCAAAGGCCGGCCACTTTGGTAAGCGGGCTGTATCGGAGGATGGCTTCCGTGACCATGCCGGCCGGATTGGTGAAATTGATCAGCCAGGCATCGGGACAAAGGGTTTCCATCTCTTTGCAGATATCCAGGATGACGGGGATGGTGCGAAGTCCTTTGAAAAGGCCGCCCGGCCCGTTGGTTTCCTGTCCGATCACACCGTATCGAAGAGGGATCTTTTCATCCAATGCCCGGGCGCGAAGGCCTCCGACCCGGAACTGGGTGATGACGAAATCCGCACCTTGAAGCGCTTGCTGCCGGTCTAACGTGAGATGAATGCGGATGGGTAGTCCGGCTTTGTTCACCATGCGTTTGGCCAGATTCCCGACAATGTTTAATTTTTCTTTTCCCTCGGGAATATCGACCAGCCACAATTCCCGGACAGGCAGATGGTCGTATCTTTTGATGAATCCTTCGACCAGTTCCGGCGTATAGCTGGACCCGCCGCCGATGGCGACAATTTTTAATCCATGTTTTCGGGTCATGGAAACGACACCTCCGGATGAATTCGGTTGGATATTTATAAAAACATTCCTATTATTCATTATATAGGATCTGAAGGTCGGGAACCAAAAGAGTGATCCGGATGGCAAAGATATTGGTCAGGCTTTGATGGCGGGCATACCAACTTTCGCTTGGCAAATGGCGCTTATAAAAAGGGAGGGATCCGTCCATATTAAAAATGGAAAACATGTGTTAATTCCGGAAATTGTTTTGCCATAAAGGAGGAAACCGATGCGCTTTTGGAGTGTGATGTTCAGTTTGATTTGGCTGGTTACGGGATGTTCGGCAAGCGGGGAAAACCAGAGTGCTGATTTCAGCAAAGGGGCCGTTTTTTATTTGGACAAGACGTTTGCTGAGAGGGCCAGGTTTTTCCGGAATGCTTTCCGGACTACCAAGATCCATGTTTGCACCCTCGACCGGGCCAATGCCGAAGCCCGGAGGGAAGCCGCTTTTAAAAACCATCCCGTAAAAGATGGTTATGACCGGGTGGAGTGGCCGCTTCATGTCTGCAAGGAGGGCGGAGCCGGTTCGTATGTGGATTATGTTCCCAGTGACAACAACCGGGTGGTGGAAAACTGGATCCAAGAACAATTGAGCCAATATCCGGATGGGACCCGCCTGGTATTCCGGGTCGGAAAAAAACTGGAGATCAAAGCGTTGGCACCTCCGGACAATGATCCATCCCGGGCATCGCAGGGTGGATTATTTTACCTGTTTCAACAATCCATCGATTTTGGGGGCAAAAAACTGCACCAAAGGGCCGCTTAAAAAGGTGAAGATGACGGTTCCGACCGAAATCGGCCCGTGAAGCATCAATGCGAAAACGAGCGCGCAGCCATCCGTGAGGGTTTTGGATACAGCCAGGCTCAGCCCGAACCGCCGGCACAGAACGTACATCAGATCGTCACACGGGGTCAGCGCAAATTTTCCTTGTACATAGACCGAAATGCCAAAACAGGTGCAAATCAGTCCGGCCCAAAACGTGAGCATTTGCTCCAAGCGATTGACCGGATAAAAGGAAAGGATGTTCAACCAAAAATCGATGCAGGTTCCGAGGATGAGCACCGTCAGCAATGAAAAGAGGTCCGGCTTTCCCTTTTTTAAACCGGCATTCAGCAAAATGATCAGCATTCCGATGAGAATCACCCATGTTCCGACAGTGAATCCAAACTGATCACTCATTCCCACATATAATCCGTTCCAGGCATCCGTCCCCGCCCGGGAACCGATCATCAGCGTGATGCCCAGCGATTTGATGATTAAACCGGCAGGGTAGCAAAGCGTGCGCATGATAAACTTGTACATCAGCGAAACCAACCTTGTCCGTTTTTGCTTATTTATATGTTTTAACTTCCAACAATTTGCCAACCGATCCGGATGCCTTATAATGGGAGACACCAAGGGAGGTGTGATTTTGTGGATTTCAGCAGTTTTTCAGATTTTGTGGATGAGTTTGTGAAGTGGTTGGTTGACACGGGAAGAAGGCAGCGGACGATTGATGAATATGTGATGACGGTGTTGATGTTCGCGGCGTGGTTTCAGCAAAAATATCCTTCATTGGCCTTGCCCACCCAAGTGTTGAGCTCTCATATCATCGCTTTTCAACAGGAATTGTTAACGCAAAGAAAGCTTTCGATCGCCACGGTTCATAAATATATGGCTTCATTAAAATCTTTTTGGGACTTCTTGATCGAAAAAAACCTGGCGGGAACCAATCCGTTACTGGAGATTGATTGGAAAACGCCTTCTTCCCCAACCGTTTTGCCTCCCCACTCCTGGTTGGACAAAGAGGAAGAGAAGCGGTTGCTGATTCAGGTGGAGATGGAGAAAAATGATTGGAAACGATCAAGGAACCGGTGCCTGTTGTTGTTGATGCTGGATGCAGGTTGCACGGTTTCTGAGCTGATCCGGATGGATTGGGACCAAATATTGTGGGAAGATCACGAAATTTTAGTGAAAAACGAACAGGGAAAACGAAGGATTCCGATCACGCAACGTCTTTACCGGGCGTTGAATGACTGGCGGAAAGAAGGGGGAAACAAAGGGCCGGTGGTTTGCACCCAAAGCGGGGCAAAAATGTCCAGGCAGGGGGTTCATTACCTGGTGAAAAAATATCTGAAGGAGATCGGGTTAAAAGCATATTCGCCCCATACCTTAAGGCACACCTTTTGCCGCCGGTTAATCGAAGCTGGAGCCGATCTGAAAACCGTTTGCCGTTTGGCCGGGCACCAGAGCATGGAGACGACCAAAAGATATTTGGCAACAAACAAAAAGTAGGGAAGATCCTTTTCCCTACCTTTTGTTTGTTTAATAAGCTTTGCGTTTTTTGACGTACCAAGCGATCACCAAAACGAACAAAACGGCGAAAATGACGTAGAAAACGTTGGAGTAAACGCTCATATAATCCAACACCGTGGTCCAGGCTTCACCGAAGGCGGCTCCCAAGCTGACCAGAATGGTGTTCCAGATCAGGGTTCCGATGGTGGTGAAAATCAAAAATAAAACCATGTTCATGCGGGCCATGCCGGCCGGAACGGAGATCAGGCTGCGAACAATCGGGACCATGCGGCAAAAGAAGACGGTCCATACGCCATAACGTTCAAACCAACGATCCGCCTTATGGATGTCTTCTTTCTTAATTTTCAGGATATGTCCCCAACGGTCAATGATCTTTTCCAGTTGGTTCACGTTCAACAATAAACCGATCAAATACAAAATGACGGCCCCGACAACGGCTCCCAGTGTGGCTGCAACCACCACGCCGAAAACGGTTAAATCCGATTTGGTGGTCATAAACCCGCCAAAGGTGAGAACCACTTCAGAAGGGATGGGAGGGAAAATATTTTCCAAAGCAATCATTAAAAAGACGCCAAAATATCCGAATTTTTCCATGAATTCAATAATCCAGTTCTCCATTTGCGTGTTTCAACTCCTCATCCATTTCCATGATTATTCCCACATAAGTATAGCGTGTTCATTGCTATTTTTATAGCTGATTATTAAAAGAAATGAAACAGATTCATGATTTTTTTGTTTCGGAGACCGTAAACGGAGGCCGGTTTGCGAATATTATTATCAGAGAGAAAGAAGAGATGTTCCCCGGATTCATGAAAGCGATCCCTGACGGGATCGTTTTTTTTCTGTCAAATCTTTTTCCGGGGAACCCATTGCATTTTTTCTAGATTATAATTATTATT
The DNA here is from genome assembly GCF_013912365.1 of Thermoactinomyces intermedius. Taxonomy (NCBI): domain Bacteria; kingdom Bacillati; phylum Bacillota; class Bacilli; order Caryophanales; family Thermoactinomycetaceae; genus Thermoactinomyces; species Thermoactinomyces intermedius. Next base: position 97,888 of record NZ_JACETT010000039.1, on the reverse strand, counting down.
AATAAAGAATGATAATAATAATCACCTTGAAAAAGGGGTCGATAAACAGATGGATCAATCCAAAAAACGTTTAACCACGAACCAGGGGGCTCCGGTTGGCGACAACCAAAATTCCCGCACCGCAGGCCGGCGTGGTCCCACCCTGTTGGAAGATTATCATTTGATCGAAAAACTGGCGCACTTTGACCGTGAACGCATTCCGGAAAGGGTGGTTCACCCGAGAGGCGCCGGCGCACACGGCGTGTTTCGTGTGATCAACAGCATGAAAGAATATACGAAGGCGGCTTTCTTGCAAGAAGTGGGGAAAGAAACACCGGTGTTTGTCCGTTTCTCAACCGTGATCAATTCCAAAGGTTCGCCGGAAACGGCCCGGGATCCGCGCGGTTTTGCAACGAAGTTTTATACTGAGGAAGGAAACTATGATTTGGTGGGGAACCATTTGCCGGTATTCTTTATTCGCGATGCCATCAAATTCCCGGATATGGTTCATTCGCTGAAACCGGCTCCCGATACCAATATCCAGTCGCCGGACCGGTATTGGGATTTCATGACACTGAGTCCGGAATCCACACATATGATGACATGGCTGTTTTCCGATTACGGAACTCCCGCGAACTACCGGCAAATGGAAGGGTTTAGTGTACATGCGTTTAAATGGGTAAATCAAGAAGGTAAAGTCGTATATGTTAAATATTACTGGAAACCCCTCCAGGGTGTCAAAAATTTGACCGCGGAAGAAGCAATGGAAATCCAAGGAAAAGACGCAAACCATGCCACACGCGATCTGTTTGAAAATATTGCAAAAGGAAACTATCCCGAATGGGATCTTTATGTTCAAATCATGCCGCCGGAAGACATGGATAAATTCGATTTCGATCCGCTGGATGCAACCAAAATCTGGCCGGAAGACGAGTATCCGTGGCAATTGGTCGGCCGTATGACTTTGAACCGCAACCCGCAAAACTTCTTTGCCGAAGTCGAGCAAGCGGCCTTTTCCCCGAGTGCGCTGGTTCCGGGAATTGAACCGTCAGAAGACAAATTGTTGCAAGGACGGTTGTTTTCTTATCCGGACACGCAACGTCACCGTTTGGGGGCCAACTACCTGCATCTCCCGATCAACCGGCCGATTGCTCCGGTGAATAACTATCAAACGGATGGACCCATGCAAATGAAGAAAGATGTCCCGACCGTTAACTATGAACCCAACCGCTATGACGACCGTCCGAAAGAAGATCCGGCATACCTGGAAAGCGAAACCCCGCTGGAAGGAAACGCCGGACGGAATAAAATCTATAAAACCCTCGACTATAAGCAGGCAGGCGAACGCTACCGTTCATTTACAAAAGAAGAGCAGGACAATTTGATCAAAAACCTGACCAATGATTTGAAAGAAGTGCATGAAGAGACGAAACAACGGGCGATCTACAACTTCTATCGTGCGGATGAAGAATACGGCACACGTTTGGCGGATGCGTTGGGAGTCAATATCAATGACGTCCTCGGGAAGTTTCAATCATAATCCCGTATGAGCAGGCTGAAAGGCTGTTGGCTGATTAAAAGTCAACAGCCTTTTTTAATGTTTTATTCCGGGGATTGCGATAATTCTTGTGAAACAGTTTTATGATAAGATAAATGAATAGAATTATAAATTCTGGAAAGGAGATTTTAATTTGGAAGCCATTGAACATGCCGGACTGAAAAAAATATACCGGGCAGCCGGATTTAAAAAAATGCCGGTTGTGGCAATGATTCTTTTGCAAGTGGTGACACGGTGGTTTTATGGTTATTACTGGTATTTGAGCAGAAAAAAAGCGATTCAGCATCTAAACACCCAAAAGCGTTTTCCGTTTTGGTATATATGGATTGCCGCGTTGCTTGATTTTGCGATGAGCTTTGGCTGGTTGCTCCTGGGGTTGACAGGATTTGAGTTTTCCTATGAATTTTCAATGCTTTATCTTGAACTGGCTTGGACGATTCTCTGTATTTTGTTTGTTATCAACCGGATCATCCCCGTTTATTTGCGGGGGATGTTTTTGGAGCATGAGGGGAAAGACACCGATCTGACCAATCAAATCGCCACCTATCTGTTGGCCTTTTTTCTGGGGGTTTTCTATCTGCAGTATCTGAATCTGATCAATCAAGAGGAGTCAGGAGATGAAGTCCCGGAAGAAGACCCCCTCCCGGAAGAAGAGGGCCGCAAGTGGAAAAAAACATTGAAAAAAATCAACGGGTACAACGTGATGTCAGCCATGATGCTTTTTGCCAAATGTGTGGTGACGTACAATATGATTCTTTTGATGCCTGATCTCAGTTCGGGGATCACGGTGGCTCTCCTTTTTATGTTTCTTTGGGTGCCTTTCGGCATTGCTTCCTGTTTGTGGGCCATTATATCGCTGATATTGAAAAAGAAGAAGACCGGGGCTTGGATCTTGATCGGGCTCAATATCCTGGATACCATCGTGTTGTTTGCAGGAGGTTTTTTCAATTCATAATACATAGCAACAATGAAGCAGGATACCGGTTGCAACTTGAACCGGTGTTAAATAATGGCAAAAAAGGCTGATATTTTTTCGAACAACGAAGAGATTCTCGCACATACAACCGGATTAACGATATAATGATAGGAAGAAGTTCAATGGTTTATCCGTTGACGCGTCCGCTTGGACGGATAGTACACTGGAGGCAGGACCAATGAAAAAAATGTTTTTCAAATCCATTTCGATTCCACTGATTGCAGGCACTGTGCTATTGGCCGGCTGTACGCAGACAGACGTGCCGGCTGATGCCAAAAATATAGAACCCAAACAGGAAAAGGTGACACAGGTAAAACCCAAACCGGTGCCGCCGCAGGAAAAATGGGATATTGACTCGCCGGATTCGCTCACGGTGGTGGTGAATAAAAAGAGAGAACTTCCGGCGGATTATGTTCCCCCGGATTTGGTTGAACCGGATGTGACCTTTTCTTTTGAAGGCACTGCTGAAAAGAAACTGATGCGAAAAGAAGCGGCAGAAGCCTTGGCGGAATTGTTCAAGGCGGCTGAAAAAGACGGGGTTGATTTGGTTGCCGTATCCGGTTACCGTTCTTATGAGCGACAACAAGCGACATATCAGTCTGCTTTGCAACGCAAGGGAATGGCCAATACGTCGAAGTATAATGCCCGGCCGGGACACAGTGAACATCAGACCGGACTGGCGATGGACGTTTCCAGTTCCATTGTCAATTACCAGTTGATTGAATCATTCGGAGAAACCAAGGCTGGTCGCTGGCTTGCCGATCATGCAGCGGAGCACGGCTTTATCATCCGGTATCCCAAAGGAAAAGAAGACGTGACCGGTTATGCTTATGAACCGTGGCACATTCGGTATGTGGGCAAAGAATTGGCCAAAGAGTTGAATGAAAAAGGACTGGTCATGGAGGAATATTTTTCTTTGAAATGACATAAGGATCAACGATCGTAAGTATGGTGTCGCTGTAATGCGAAAGGTTCACATGATCATCAAATATTTCCATGGATCATCGCTTGAATTTAGATTCACAGATAGCATAGATTTAATTATAGGATCGCTTACTATATAGAAAAATAGAGTAGGAAGTTCATCGATGAGAAAGTTAATCTTTGTATTGTCAAGTTTTATTTTGCTCAGCGGTTGTGCAGGCACGACTTTGTTTGCTGCAAATCCGGAAGAACAGCCGGATGCATTGAACGAAAAAACGCTTGCCATGCCGGATCAACTTGCGGAGAGGGCACCTGTCCCTTCTTTTTATTATCGCGCGAAACCGGCTGCCACTTATTACCAGAGCCCGACCAAAGAGAAAAAAATTGCGCTCACTTTTGATGACGGACCGGATGCTACATATACCGGTCAGGTTCTGGACATTTTAAAGCAACAGCAGGTGTCTGCCACATTTTTCGTGATCGGCAATCAAGTGCCGCGCCATCCGGAAGTGGTCAAAAGGATTGTGAATGAAGGGCATGTGATTGCCAGTCATACCTGGAGCCATCCAAATTTGGTGAAGGAGAATGATGCGAAAGTACGGCAGGAAATCACCAAAACCTATCAAATCGTGGAAAAGCTGACAGGCAAAAAAATGGCGATGCTGCGACCGCCATACGGGGCTGTCAAAGGAAAAGAAAAATTGATCCATCAAATGGGGATTTCCGTCATTCAATGGGATATCGACACACTGGACTGGAAACCGGGACAGACACCGGACCGGATTTATCAAAATGTGGTCCAACATGCATTACCCGGCAGCATTGTCCTTCAGCACAGCGGGGGAGGCAATCGTTCGGCAACGGTTCAAGCCCTCCCCCGGCTGATTCAACAGTTAAAGAAAGAAGGCTACCAGTTTGTCACCGTGAATGAACTTTTGGATATTCCTGCGTACCATCAGGATTAAGCGGGAAACCAGTGCCTCTTTAAATATCATTGTAGGCATTGGTTTCTTTTTTTATTCCATTTGGCGAAAAAAAGATCGAAAGAATCGGATCCGGGGTTGTTCTTCGCTTTTGACGCGGGCCAGAGCCGCCCGGTAAAACCGGTATTCTTCGATGTGGGGACTTCTGGGATTCATATAACGCTGCCGGAACGTTTTGGAGTCCACGTCTTCCACCAATTCCAGCCCGTAACGGTTCAAGTAATCCGGGAGTTCTTTGGGATCAAAACCAAAGATCCACGGTTCCCCCATTTGCTTGACCCAACGGCGGATCCAGTTAGCTTTCGGCCCGTTCAGCCATTGGTCAATCGCTTTTTTATGGACATAGGTGAAAAGCAGAAAGCTGCCGGGTGCCGTCCCGCTGATAAAATCCATGGTTTGGTCCACTGCGCGGCGGGTCAGATATTGGGTGACACCTTCCCAGATAAAAAAAGCGGGCTTGTTTTTGTTGAACCCGTGTTGCCGCAATGTTTCGTTGATCTTTTCAATGTTCAGATCGGTTTTAACAAAAGAGACATTCCCAGGGAACCGGTGAAGAAGGCGATCCAGTTTTGTCCTTTTCAAACGCAAAATGCCTGCTTGATCCACTTCAAACACCCGGGTTTTCCGGCATTCCGGGATGCGGTAAGGGCGGGAATCGTATCCGGAACCGAGGATCACCACTTGTGATATTCCCCGGGACAAAGCATAGATCAAATGGTCATCAATGAGCCGGGTTCGGGCTACGCCGGAAGCCCTTGCTCCGGGTTCAACGTGATCAATCAGTTCAAGAATCCACCAGCCGGCAACCGGAATGCGGGCCAATGCCGCAATGAATTTCAGTGGCCGGCTTAAAAAATGAAATGCAAACCGATCTTCTACCAGACGCCGTTCTTTGGGAAAAGTGTATTCCAATGTGCGGAACAAAGCGGCAAACTCGGCCGTTTTACTCGCACGCTTGAATTGCCGGATATTGATTTTTTCATTCATTTATGTCGCTCCCTGTCACCTTTATTAAAATGTATATTGATTTGTATTCTTGAAATCATTGAATCAAATTTTAAGAATGCCCGTCATACTGTTAATGCAATTGTGATTAAGTCTATTTTTTATCTATTTAACGGATTTATAAAAATTTAATTATTGCGGTAGGGATCTTGTTTTGTTTGCAGAAGAATATGAATATGGGAGAGGAGTGGAAAAATGGATTCCGACAAAAAGTTATTACGTTATTTTTTGCGAAGTCATATTGATAGTGATCACAGTTCACTAAATATGAATCATGGTGTAAATCTTTCCCTGGATGAAGTAAAGAGTGGAAAACTGACTGAAGAATCACTGGAATTGATTAAGAAAAAATCATCAAATATAAAATCAAAAGGAGAATTAGAATACCACATTTGTCCGGTTATCCTTTCTGAATCAGACAGTCAATCAGTTATATTGCCCTTTTTTATCATTGCCAAATTGAATGAACAGAGATTGGTGCCTATTTCACAGCGACCACCATATTTTGTCCGTCAATATTTGGAACCGTCATCCAAAGACAATGAGATAACGATTGGTACAATTGAAAAGAATGATGATTATGTGGAGAAACACCCTTATTTGGTGGAAGAAAACTGGATAGCAGCTTGGAAATATGCTGAAAATATGTTTCAACATGTGACAGGAAAAAATTTCCGATCGCTAAAGTTGCCAGGTTATCGGGTAAGTAATCAAGTGTGTATCATTCCCAAGGAATTAGAGAATAAATCAAGGGATATTTTATCTCTATATGAAGATGTAATTAAGTTAAAAAAATATCCAAAGCTTTTACAAGAATTTTTGTCATTGGACGAAAAGGAAAAAGAGCCGATTCAGCATGAAAAGGACGGTGCTGAATCTCATTTGGGGCAGATGAATTCTCAATATCCATTGTCTCAACGGCAAAGAGAATCGCTACAACACTTATTTTCTTTAAAAAAAGGAGAGATTCTTGCAGTCAATGGGCCCCCGGGAACCGGTAAAACCACATTGATTCAAAATGTTGTAGCTTCATTGTGGGTTGAAAAGGCGATAGAAGGCAGTGAACCTCCTGTTATTTTCGCAACATCGACTAATAATCAGGCGATTATTAATGTTATTGATTCATTTGGGAAAATGAATCAGGGAAAAACCAATTCAAATCGAAAATGGGGGGAATTGGCTGAATTATTACAAGGTCGTTGGATTCAGCCGCTAAAGAGTTACGGGCTTTATTTTCCTTCTTCGAAATGGCTGGATAATAACAAAAACAAAGTAAATGATTACCAAATCGTCACACAAAACGGTATGAATTTTATGAAAGACATGGAAAAGATGAATATGCCCGTATTGAAAAAAGCTTTTTTGAATCACTGTGGGAAAGCGGCGGGGCAAAAATTTCATCATCTCAAGGAAGCTTGTAAATGGTTGCATGAGGAGTTGAACAAGTGGCATCAGGTGTTGCAGGAGGGGATTCAATACATCAAAAGCTGGGTGGCGTACCAAGAGGAATTGAAAAAAAACGGTCGCGGTTATTTTTCTGAGTTAGAAGATTCGCGAGTTATACATAAAGAACAACTTGATAAACAAATTAAGCAACTTAAAATGTTGAAGACAGAGTGGAATCAACATTGTAGTAAAGAGCCGTTTCATTGGTCCTTGTTGTCGTTTATCCCAGCTATTAAAGAAAAACAGGAACGAAGAAATGAAAATTTTATTTTGAAATGGAAAGATGATCTCCCCTTCGAAGTGACTCTGTTTTCTAAAATGCATATCCAACAGCAATTGGATAATTGTTATTCGCGGTTAGAGAAATATAAGGATGCAGAAGCTGACTTGATAAATTGGCGAAAAAAATACGGGATTGGTGAAGAACCTGAACAAATTCCTGACAGCTTTAGTGAGATGATGGAGGAGTTGGATGTCAGTCTTCGTTATCTCTTGTTTCAGTTGGCAACCCATTATTGGGAAGCACGCTGGCTTTTGGAAGTTGAAAATGATACTGAAAGCAAATTGGAATCAAAAGAGAAAAAAGCCAATTGTTTGCGACGTTATGCCATGCTGGCTCCATGCTTTGTTGCAACATTTTATATGATTGCCCGCCATTTAAAATTGGATAACAAGTGGGGAAAAAAATCTTTTGCAAATGACAGAGATCCAAATTACCTTTATGAATTTGTTGATTTACTTATTATTGATGAAGCGGGTCAAGTGACTCCTCCTTTGGCGGCGCCGGTTTTTTCATTGGCCAAAAAAGCTCTAATCGTTGGGGATACCATGCAAATTGAGCCGATCAGCAACCTCAACTTATCTATAGATATTGGAAATCTTTTGGGGGCTAAAATAATTAAACGGTGGGATCAGTTTTCTGAAATTGAAAAAACAGGAATTACCCATCGCGGTAGTGTAATGAGAATTGCACAGCGCCGCAGTAAATATCAAAAGGAAGAGATGTATGGCGGAATGTTCCTTAATGAGCACCGGCGTTGTGTGGATGATATCATCCAGTATTGCAACGACTTGGCTTATAATGGAAATCTTATGCCTCTTAGAGGTAATTCAATGAAATATCATGATATTCCGTATTTAGGATATGCTCATATTGAAGGGGAGACCGAAGAGATTGGCGGTAGTAAGTTCAATTTGATGGAAGCCGCTGCAGTGGCTGAATGGATTGCAGAAAATAAACATTCAATTCTCAGACAAGCTCAAAAAACGGAAAATAAAAAGTCAGAGTTGAAGGATTTGGTGGGAGTGGTTACTCCTTTCAGGTACCAGCGTACTTTGATACAAGAATTTTTAAAAGAACTTGGCGTCAAAAATATCACGGTAGGTACTGTTCATGAATTGCAAGGAGCAGAAAGGGATATTATTTTGTTTTCGCCAGTGGATCATGAGTCAAATCGTCCTTTTTATGATCAAGGGATTAATATGTTGAATGTTGCAGTATCCCGCGCACGCGAAAGTTTTCTTGTATTTACTGATTGGAATAAGTTTGGCAATGTGAGGCGATTTCCATCAGGTAAATTAAAACAATATATTTCTCATGAGGACAAATTATTTGAACGGACACGGGAAGAGCAAACCCATGTTGATCGTTTGTTTGAAAGAATTGCTCGTAAAAGTGGTAAGAAGAATAGTGGAAAGCAAACGATTATTCAACAAATAATTATTCACCGGAATCAAGGTCAGATAAATATTGCTAAAGATGGGAAAATGCAGGTCTCACAAGTGGTAAACAAAAAATAAATTTCGGGAGGAGTTACCCATGAGTAAAAATGAATTAAACATTAGTGAGAATAATGGACAAATTAATATCAGCCATGGAGGGCCACAAAACGTATCGCAAACCGTTAATCTTGGGAAGCTTGATGAGGAAGATCCGAAACGTCAGTTGGTGGAAGTGCTTGAAAAAATAGTAAAAGAATTAGAGAAAACGGAATCTTTACCACCAGAGAAAAAAGAAGAGGCGCTTTATGATCTTGAAGAAGCGTCAAGTAAGGTGTCTGCTGATCAAATGTCTGCCAATTTTCTCTCTATTTTAAATACAAAGTTACAAAATCTTAGCGGGTTGCTGGCGGGAAGTGAAGCGGTTTGTCAGTTAATCAATACAGCAGTCAGTATTTTAGAGAAAATTAAAGGTTAAAGTTGTGGCATTGAACCTTAAAATAAACTATTTAAAATATCAAACTAAGATCCCCGGCTTTTTGGCCGGGGCTTTTGTTATGAAGTGATGGAAATGGCAAAAATCAAGATGAGAAGTGCAATCAAAAAGGCGGAGGAAACGATGGTAAATAATATTTTTTTCTCTTGTTTTGCGTTTTCTTTGTGTTCTTCGTTTTGCATCATGAATGCTCCTTTCTGTCAAGTTGGTCAGTGAAGAAGGTGTCCGGCTTGATGCTGAAAATCAGTGGTTTCGATTTGAATGGTGGTGTGTTGGATGGCAAATTGTTGTTCGATCACCTCGATGGCGGTTTTTAAGATTTGTTGCGGGTCTGTATCCTTTTCCACCAGCAAGTGGCAAGATAAGGAATCGATGCCCGACGTGATGGTCCAGATGTGAAGATCATGGACATTGATGACACCGCGAATCTGTTTTAATGCTTGTTCCACTTTTTCGCGATCCACCGTGACGGGGGTGCCTTCCATCAAGATATGGACCGAATGGGTGATCACTCCCCATGCATTTTTTAGGATGATGACGGCAACGATGATGCTGAGAAGCGGATCGGCCAGGTAAAAAGAAAACAGACTGATCATGAGGCCGGCGATGATGGCGCCCAGTGAACCCAAGGCGTCACCCAATACATGCAGGTAGGCGCTTTTGACATTCAGATTTTCTTTCACATCCCCTTTTTTAAAGAGAATCCAGGCGCTCATCACATTGGCGATCAGTCCGATGGTTGCAATGGCCATCATCATGTTCCCTTGGATCTCGGGCGGGGAAAAAAAACGTTGGATGGCTTCCCACACGATGAACCCGGCGATGATGAACAAGGTGACGCCGTTAAAAAGCGCCGCCAAGATTTCAAACCGGTAATAGCCGTATGTTTTGCGGGCTGATGGCGGCCGGGCGGCAAACCATAAGGCCGCCAGGCTCAGGGCGAGTGAGATGCAATCGCTTAGCATGTGCCCGGAGTCCGATATCAAAGCCAGACTTTTTGTCCATAATCCGCCTGCAAACTCCAAAACCATTATACTTGCAGTGATTGCAAGTGCCATGGTCAGGCTTTGGCGGTTACGGGTGGAAGGGGTATGATGATGGTGATGCGAATGCATAAACAGTCCTCCTGTCATGATGGGTGCAGGCGGAAAAAAGCCGTTTCTTTCATTATAACAGTCTAATCATTTTGGGGGATTGGATTCAGGCCAAAAGGATAAAAATCCGGCACTTCCCCCACGATCACTTGCCGGGCAATGGGCTGGTTGAATTTTAGGGTATAATGTTCATTGGTTAAAGGCAATAACGACTGCATTTCGATGACAGCCTGCAGGTTTACGGTAATCAAGGTGGTATTGATTCCTTTTCCTTCGATACTGGATGTAAAGGTGACATGCGGGGTTCCTTCGACCCAGATATGAACCGGGATATTGGGGCCCATATCGGCAAATATGCTGCTCTGCAAGATTTTCCCAAAAGAAATGTGTTTCAGCCGGTTCTCTTCTTTACTCAATTCTTTCAGAATCCGTTGCGTCACCAACTGATAGGCTTTGGCTTCCATCTGGCTGTTGAACTGGACCCCGGTGATCCGGTTTTGTTTGTCGACTTGCAAGGTGGCCACCGGGTTCACCTTTTGCTGCATTTCTTCAATGCCTTTTAAAAATGCTTTTTGTGCCGTTTTTTTGGCTTCTTCTTCAGCGAGAGCGACCAATACGGGTTTCAATTGGTGGTTCACAAAGGTATAACCAAGGTAACCGGTCAATACAGTGAATCCGAGAAAGACAAGAAAAATCATTGAAGATGGCTTCAAAAACGTATTGGAAGTTCTGAAAGACGAGCGGGCAAACCTCGGTCTTCTTTTGTGTGTTTTAAAGCGTCTTCTCGCAAACAAACGAATGCGTCGGGAAAAACGGGGACCGAATGACATGGCTATTTCTCTCCTTTTCATATGTTTTATATGGCTTGTTTGGAGAGTTTATGAAAAATATGGGAAAAGCGGAGGAAGTGGGATGAATTTCGTGGACATGGGTGTACATTCGCTTTCATTGTTAACCATGGTGAATATTCTGTTGGCGATCGTCATTATATTTTTAGAGAGGCGGAACGTGGCCACAACCTGGGCCTGGATTTTGATCCTGCTGTTTCTGCCTGTTGTCGGCTTTATGCTGTATATTATTTTTGGACAAAATCTGAGCAAACGGAAAATCTTCCAGCTCAATGCCGAGCACACCGAAGAGTTTGTCCGTAAATTATCCGTACAAGCCAAGGAGTTGGAGGAGCGGCGGTTTCAATTCCGGGATCCGGAGATTGAACAATACCAGCCCATTATTTACATGAATCTGGTCAGCGGATACGGGCTGCTCACCCAGGACAACGAAGTGAAAATATTCACAGACGGGAAGGAAAAATTCCATGCTCTTTTAAAGGATATTGATCAGGCCAAAGATCATATTCATCTGCTTTATTTCATCATTAAAAACGACGGGATCGGCAATCAAATTGTGCAAGCTTTGACCCGAAAAGCCAAAGAGGGGGTCAAGGTGCGCGTCCTGTATGATGATATGGGATCGGCCTGGCTGCCGCCCCGCTTTTTTAAACCGCTCATCGAAGCCGGGGGAGAAGTAGCTGCCTTTTTTCCTTCCAAATGGATTCCGTATTTAAACTTCCGGGTGAATTACCGGAATCACCGCAAAGTCGTTGTCATTGACGGGAAAATCGGCTATGTCGGCGGTTTCAACATCGGCGACGAGTATTTGGGATTAAGCCCGAAGTTTGGTTATTGGCGGGACACTCATCTCCGGATCAAGGGAAGTTCCGTGGATGCTTTGCAATCCCGGTTTTTCCTGGATTGGAACAATGCTTCGGAAAAGGAGCTCCGTTATGAAAAACGTTACTTTCCGGAAAAATCATCCCAAGGGACTTCGGCGCTTCAGATTGTGTCCAGCGGTCCGGATTCCGAGTGGGAACAAATCAAAAACGGGATGATAAAAATGATTTATTCCGCCAAGGAACGCATAGATATTCAAACACCTTATTTCGTTCCCGACGACAGCTTGATGCATGCCTTAAAGATTGCTGCGCTGTCCGGAGTGGAAATCCGCCTGATGATCCCGAACCAACCGGATCACATGTTTGTTTACTGGGCGACGTATTCTTATATCGGGGAACTGTTGAAAGTGGGCGTGAAGTGTTTCATCTATGAAAAAGGATTTATCCATGCCAAAACCATCGTGGTCGACGGCAAAATTGCATCGGTGGGGACAGCGAATTTTGATGTGCGCAGTTTTAAATTAAACTTTGAGGTCAATGCCTTTTTATTTGATGTTCAGGTGGCCGGACGTCTGCAAACCATTTTTGAGCAAGATCTCAAAAACTCGCGGGAGTTGACGAAAGAGGTGTATAACCGGCGTTCCAACTGGATTCGATTTAAAGAATCGATTTCCCGGTTGCTCTCTCCGATTTTATAAAAAATAGTTATGAACATTTAAAAAATCTGTTGGACTTTTCATTGTCAAGAAAAAAGGAATTGTGCCATTATAGGAGATAGATTTTCTTTTTCCGAAGTCTTCACAGGAAATACATCACTAAGTCTGAAGGAAAAGGTGAGCGCATTGAACTTGTGGGAAATTTTTGTCGGGATCATCTTGGGGATGGTCGAAGGATTGACCGAATTTGCTCCTGTATCTTCAACAGGGCACATGATCTTGGTTGATGACATTCTTTTTAAAACGAAAGAGATTTTTTCCGAGCCGGTTGCCAATACATTCAAAGTGTGCATCCAGTTGGGTTCGATTTTGGCGGTGGTGATCGTCTTTAAAGACCGGATTCTGGATCTGTTGGGCTTGAAAAGAAAAGGATCCGAAGAAGGCGAAAAGAAAGACCGCCTGACCTTGGGGCAAATCTTTGTCGGGTTGCTGCCGGCTGCCGTGTTGGGCTTTTTATTTGAGGACTTGATCGATGAACATCTCTTTGGCATGTCCACGGTACTCGTCGGTTTGGTGGCCGGGGCGATCCTGATGATTGTCGCAGACTGGTTCCGTCCGACCAGACCGCGAGTGGAAACGTTGGATCAAATCAGTTACAAAGACGCATTTCTCGTCGGGTTGTTTCAATGTATTGCCTTGTGGCCCGGTTTTTCCCGTTCCGGTTCCACCATCTCCGGCGGGGTTTTGATCGGTTTGAGCCACCGGACGGCTTCCGATTTTACCTTTATCATGGCCGTTCCCATCATGGCCGGGGCGAGCAGTCTGTCTCTGATTAAAAACTGGGAGTATTTTACGGCGGATGCTCTTCCTTTCTTTATCGCCGGTTTCATCAGTGCATTTCTTTTTGCGTTGTTGTCGATTCGCTACTTTTTGAAACTGATTAACAAAGTCAAGTTGGTGCCGTTTGCCGTATACCGGATTGTCTTGGCGGTAATCATTTATTTCTTGGTATTTTGATCCATTTTCTTGAAAGAAAGCTGCTCGATGGCGGGCAGCTTTTTTATTTGGCGGTTTCGCGAAATTGTGAACATCTGTTGAAAAAATGAAGGGGCCGTGATATTATCTTTTTAAATAAAATTATAAAAAAATTCATTCGATATGTGTTAGACAAAAAGGAGAAAACGGTATGGAATCATTTACTCAATGGTTGGATCAAATTTCGAATGTGGTTTGGGGTCCTCCCTTGCTGGTTTTATTGGTGGGGACAGGCATTTATTTATCGATTCGTTTGTCATTTTTGCAATTTTCCCAACTTCCTTACGCTTTGAAAACCGCCTTTTCCTTGAAACAGGATCATGAGTCGCAAGGGGATATTTCCCATTTTCAATCGTTGATGACCGCCCTTTCTGCGACGATTGGGACGGGAAATATTGCGGGGGTTGCCACGGCCGTGGTTGCCGGGGGGCCGGGAGCGGTGTTTTGGATGTGGATTACCGCGATTTTTGGCATGGCGACAAAGTATGCAGAGGCGATTTTGGCCGTGAAGTACCGGGTGGTCGGCGAGCGGAACGAGATGGCCGGCGGACCGATGTATTACATCGAACGGGGTCTGGGATGGAAATGGCTGGCGGTTCTGTTTGCCTTGTTTGGATCGATTGCCGCGTTTGGTATTGGCAGTATGGTGCAATCCAATTCCGTGGCGGAGTCGATGAAGGCCAGTTTTGGTGTGAATCCCTGGATTACCGGCGTTGTATTGACGGTGATCACCGGGATGGTGATTATCGGGGGCATCAAATCGATTGGCCGGGTGACCAGCTTTTTGGTTCCGTTGATGGCGATCTTCTATGTTTTGGGGGGGGCTCCTCATCATTGTGCTTCATGTGGATCAACTGCCTTCCACCCTCGCCTTGATTTTTACGGATGCGTTTACGGGACAAGCGGTTGCCGGCGGAGCGATCGGGACGGTGATCCGCTATGGAGTGGCCCGGGGGGTATTCTCGAATGAAGCCGGGATGGGATCGGCTCCGATTGCGGCAGCCGCAGCCAAGACGGACCATCCGGGACGGCAGGCGCTGGTGTCGATGACGGGAACCTTTTTGGACACCATTGTTGTTTGTTCCATCACGGGAATCGGTCTGGTGATGGGCGGCTACTATGTCGGCAGCGATTTGACGGGAGCGGCATTGACGACCGAAACTTTTAACCGTTTGTTGCCGGGCCCGGGCGGATGGATCGTTACGATCGGCTTGATTTTCTTTGCTTATTCCACCGTGTTGGGATGGTCCTATTACGGCGAGAAATGTTTTGAATATTTGTTCGGTTCCCGGTCGGTCACGGGTTACCGGGTGGTCTTCACTTGTTCGGTGTTGTTGGGCTCGGGACTGAATTTGGCGTTGGTGTGGTCCATTGCGGATGTTTTCAACGGATTGATGGCCATTCCCAACTTGATCGGCCTGATCGGTTTGTCCGGCGTCGTGGTGGCGGAGTCCAAAGCGTTCACCCAAATCATCCGGCAAGAAAAAGAGAGATCTGAGAAAGAATGACAAAAGCCGTCTTCCCCGGAAACAGAGGGAAGACGGCTTTTTTTACGACAACACCGCAAATTTTTCTTGCAAACGGGTGAGCATGTCTTGGGTCATCTTTTCCAAGTCATATTCGGCATGAAAGCCCCACTCTTCTTTGGCGGCAGTGGCATCAATGGAGTCGGGCCAACTGTCGGCGATGGATTGCCGGACCGGATCCACCTGATAATCCAGTTGAAATTCCGGAATATGTTTGCGGATCTCCGCCGCAATTTCTTCCGGTTCGAAGCTCATGGCGGTCACATTGAAAGCATTGCGGTGTTTCAATTTGGCTGCGTCCGCTTCCATGAGCGTGATGATGGCATTCAAGGCATCCGGCATATACATCATGTCCATGTAAGTGCCCGGGGCAATATAGGAAGTGTATGCTTTCTTTTTCAGTGCTTCATAGTAAATTTCGACGGCGTAATCTGTGGTTCCGCCTCCGGGGGGAGCCACATATGAGATCAACCCCGGAAAACGCACACTCCGTGTATCCACACCAAACTTGTGATAGTAATAATCACACAGCAACTCACCGGAAACTTTGTTTACCCCGTACATGGTGGTGGGGCGTTGAATCGTATCTTGCGGCGTTTGTTTCTTGGGAGTAGACGGGCCGAAAGCACCGATGGAACTCGGGGTGAAAAATTGGCAACGAAGTTCCCGTGCCACTTCCAGTGCGTTGATCAGTCCACCCATATTGAGATTCCAGGCCATGAGCGGACGGTTTTCCGCGGTGGCAGACAATAATGCCGCCAAATGGATCAGGGTGTCAATTTGGTATTTTTTGGAAATATCGTACATGGCTTTGCCATCGGTCACATCCAGAATCTCAAACGGTCCGGAATGGACGACCGTACTGTCGGTTTCTCGGATATCCGTTGCAATGACATTGTGGTCTCCATAAATTTCCCTTAACTTCATCACCAGTTCCGAACCGATTTGTCCCAAAGCACCGGTAACCAGTATTTTTTTCATGCAAAACGCCTCCTGCTGTCACAACTCGTCAAATTAAATGACGCCCATTTCTTTCCCCACTTTTTCATAAATCGAGAGCACGCGATCCAGCATCTCTTGGGTATGGGCTGCCGTCGGCATGTTCCGGACACGTCCGGTTCCTCTTGGAACCGTGGGGAAAACGATGGCTTTGGCATAAACGCCTTCTTCATTCAAGCGCCGGCTGAACTTCTGGGTGAGCACTTCATCCCCGATGATGCAAGGGGTGATCGGGGTTTCGCTTTCGCCGATATCAAAGCCCAGTTCCTTCAAGCCTTTTTTCAGATAGCGCCCGTTGCTCCACAATTTGTCATGCAGTTCCGTACTGCTCATCAAAATCTCGATGGCTTTGATACATGCCGCCACATCGGCCGGTGGCAGTGCGGTGGAGAACAAGAACGGACGGCTGCAGACTTTTAACCAGTCAATCAAAAGCTTTTTGCCCGCGACATAACCGCCGACGACACCGATTGCCTTGGACAAGGTTCCGATTTGGAAATCCACTTGATCGGACAGTCCGAAATGTTTCACCGTGCCGGCCCCTTTTCCCAGAACGCCCGAGCCGTGTGCATCGTCGACATAGGTGATCAGGTCAAAACGGTTGGCGATTTCCACAATCTCCGGAAGTTTGGCGATATCGCCATCCATGGAGAAAACGCCGTCCGTAATGACCATGATTTTTTTGTATTGTCCCGACTCTTTGGCTTCTTTGGCTTTGGCATACAAATCATCCATGTCGGAGTGATTGAAGCGGATGATTTTTGCTTTGGAAAGGCGGCAACCGTCGATAATGGATGCATGGTTCAGTTCGTCGGACAAGATGGCATCATTTTTATCCATCACGGCAGAAATTGCGGCCATATTGCAATTAAAGCCGGATTGATAAGCGATTGCCGCTTCTGTATTCTTAAATTCAGCAAGTTTTTCTTCCAACTGAACATGAAGACTCAGGGTTCCGTTGATGGTACGAACGGCACCGGCGCCGACGCCGTATTTTTGAACCGCTTCCAATGCCGCTTCTTTCAGGCGTTCGTCTGTCGCCAAACCCAAATAGTTGTTGGAAGAAAGATTGATCAATTCCCGGCCGTCGATTTCGATCACGGGTCCGTTGGGGCTTTCCAGCGGATCAATCACGTTGTAAAGACCCCGGCTTTTTAAATCCTCCAAGTTGTCATGTAAAAACTGGTCTAATGTTTTGCTTGCCATGGCAACTCCTCCTTGCGCCATCCGTGTTTTCTTGAGCACGAACACATATGTCCGCATTACAAGGACATATCAGGGTGCGTCGGTCTTTTTATATCAACGTTTCTGATACTAATTTATCATATTTTCACAAAAATGTTTACTCACAGTGGACAAAAACAGGCAGAGTGAAGCGGACGGAAATCAAACATATTTTTCTCCATCGACAGCGGAAAAATTCCAGTAAAATAAGATTAGATCAGGAATAAGGGGAAACATCATGAAACCACTGAAACAAAGATATAAAGATACCATCAACGTTGAACATGTGTCCGTTTTTTATGTTCAGGCACCGCCGGAGTTTTGCTTTTCCAAGTTAACGAATGAAAGAATCCGCCGCCGGGCCCATCAGGATGTGTTGGAGGTGGAGATGGAGCCGGAAGTGGGGGGAGTGTTCAGGATCACTTACGAAAAACCGGCCGGACCGGAAACCATCCAAATGAAAATTACCGAATATGCTCCTCCTTCTTTATTAGAGACAACTGTTTCCACGGAAGAGGAAGACCTGACCCATACCTACCGCCTCAAACGGGTGGAAGCAGGAACCCGGCTCACGGTCATTACTCAAAGAACCAAGAAACGGAATTGGTTGAATGGTATTCTTTATACCTTATTCAAAAGAAGAATGGATCAAAAAGTAAATCATTATTGGAAGCGGTTGGCGGTAGAAATTGAAAAAGAATTTCAAGAGCGGCATTTATTCTCCTGAAGCGTTCGCCGGAGACCCCTTGCATTAAGGGAAGTTTTCCGGTGAACGCTTTTGTTTGGCAACTGCTTGTGTTCATCGTTTGTTCATATTTAAGGGGCAAAAGAGGTTTATTTCGTGGAAGAAACGAGAAATACTCAGGTAGAAAACACGGAGGAGGAAATGTTGGTGACCCGGAAACAGCATTTTGCAACGGATGAAGGAACCATCCGATATTTGGCGGCGTTGATTGAAAGCGGAAAGATCGGGGAGTATCCCCTGCTTGGAGAAGGGCTGAGCGGAAAAGTATATGATTATGACGGATTTGCAGTCAAAGTGTATAAAGAAAATTACAGCGAGAATGATGATTACAAAACATTGAGCGGTTTAAACGGTCATCCCGCATTCCCGGCATTTCATTACATCGATCATGGAAAGCGGTGGATGGTGGTGGAGAAAGTGGACGGATTCACACTGGCGGAAGCCGTCCGGTCCGGGGAAAAGCTGGACAGCCGGACTTACGCGCAGATCGAGGAAATTGTGGAGGATTGTTATGACGAAGGTATCATCCCGTCTGACCTCCATCTGAACAATTTGATGTTGGACAAGGATACCAACCGGATCCGGGTGATTGATACAGGGCGTTTCTTTTTTGCCGGGGACAAAGAGGATTACCGGTCCCGCATCGCGGAGGAACTGGAATGCTTGCAATATCACTGCGGATTGTTCGGCAGTCTCTTTTCTTCATCCCGGCACAAGCACCGCCGCCGGCGTAAATACTCCAGCTCTTACCCGCGTCATTACAAGTATTCCAGCTCGTATCCGTATCACCACAAGTATTCAAGTTCTTATCCGCACCATCGTCGTTATTCATCATCGGACCGTTACCGCCGCCGCAAATATAAAAAATATTTTTCGTTTTCCAGTTCCTGAACGAAAAGATGTCCCGGAGGGGGCGTCTTTTTTTGTTGCATCATCCCTATTAAACTACTACAATAATGTAGTATAAAATGTTTGACCAGCAAAAAGGGGAGAGAAAATTGAGAAGAAGACGGATGGTATGGATGGCGGTCCTGGCCGTGGCGATGCTGGTGGCCGGTTGCGGTTACCAGGGACAGAAACCGGACCGGACGGAGGGAATGGAACCATCGATATTGCAAACCAAGAATGTGACACGGGTGAATGAGGATGATCCGGTTAAGGCTGCGGTTCTGGTTTCCCGAATGATTTGGCCGGCCACGGATGCGGAAAACCGGCCGGGAACAGTATTGATTGCGGAAGCCGGCAAAACCAAACTCAATTTGCCGTCAGTCACGCTGGTGCATCATCCGAATAACGGACCGCTGTTGTATGCCAAAAAAGATCAGATCCCGCAGGCGACGCTGGATGAAATCAAGCGGCTTCAGCCGGCCGGGAGTCCGATGAATCAGGGGACCCAGGTGATCTTGATCGGCTCCTTTGATCCCGAGGCCAAAAAACAAATCACGGATCAAGGGTACAAAGCGGATGTCATTCACGGCGAAGATCCTGCTGAAATGGCCCGGCAGCTGGATGTTTACTATGCCAAAGTAAACGGTGGCAAGTATCCTTTAAACGTGATTGTCAGTTCGGTCGACCGGCTTGACTATACCTTGCCGGCAGCCGGCTGGATTGCCCATATGCCCGAGCCGTTGCTTTATGTCAGCAAAGATGCGGTTCCGGAAGCCACCCGGCAGGCACTCCAACAACGGAAAGGGCAAGCAAAAATATATTTGTTGGGTCCGGAACAAGTGATTTCCCCCAAAGTGGAAAAAGAATTGCAATCCTATGGGGAAGTGGTCCGGATTGCAGGCGATGTGCCGGAAGAAAATGCGATTGCCTTTGCCAAATTCAAGGATGAAAAAACCGGATTTGGTTGGGGAGTAACCGAACCCGGGCATGGCCTGACCTTTGTCAAGAGCGGTTCATTGGACACCGCCATTGCTTCGGCTTCGTTTGCCCATCTTGGAAAACATGCCCCCATGCTTGTTTTGGAGGGGAACGATTTATCCGCGGCACTGCAACAATATTTAACATCGCTTCAGCCCAAGTATGAGAAGGAACCGACCGAAGGACCTTACAATCACGCCTATCTGATCGGTTCCGAAAAATCTGTTCCGTTTGCGGTTCAAGGGAAAATCGACCGTTTGCTGGAAATTGTGCCCGAAAACGGCGGGTCCGGACATGATGGGCATATGCCCATGCCGGAAAACACCGGGCACGGCGAACATATGGGGCATCATTGACAGAAATGGTTGAAAGAAAAGAACTCCGGTTGGACGGAGTTCTTTTTTTAATGGAATTTCTCCACCGGAAGGGCCGTGGCTGCTACAATGAAGATAGAAGGAGAGAAAACGACAATGATGACAGAAGAACAACACAAGATGTTAAGCAAATTATTCGGTCCTTTGGAACTCGAAGTCCTGAAAATTATTTGGCAAAAAGATTGGCAAACCGTGCAAGAGGTGTTGGATCAGTTGCCGGCACAAAAGCAATATGCTTATACAACCATTATGACGGTGATGAACCGCCTTCACCAAAAAAGCGTGTTGATCCGGAAGAAAAAGGGAAAGAGATATCTTTACAAAGCGCGACATCAGCCGGAAGAGTTGATCCGTCATTTTTCTTCCCATACGATCCGGGGCATCTTGGATGATTTCGGGGATATTGCGATTGCCCAATTTGTCGATGCGGTGGGCAACGCACCGGACGGACTGAAAAAATTGAAACAGTTGTTAAACGAATTAGAGGAAGGGGAACGAAAATGAGTTCGTTCCAAAAGCTTTTTGCCTTTACCGTGGGATGGAGCGTCTTCAGCGGGTTTGCGGCCGGTTGGATGGATCGCTGTTGTGACATGCTCTTTGGAGAGTCCCGGTGGATCCATCATGATCTGGTGCAGGGGATTTTCTTCCTCAGTCTGATGATTTTTTCCGTTCGTTCGGCAATGATTCTGATCCGGACAAAACACAAGATCAACCAACTGTTAAAATGGCAGTCCGATGCCTTTTTCCCGCTGGTTCACCGGATGCAAAGGGAGACCTCGGTCCCGTTTAAGGTGGTGAAACATCCCCGGCCTTTCGCCTTTGCGTACGGATGGTTCCGTCCGCAGGTTGTGGTGAGCGAAGGCATGATGGAAGCACTCCGTGAGGAAGAGCTGAAAGCCGTGTTGGAACATGAAGTTTATCACTGCAGACAAAAGGATCCGTTAAAAATATGGTTTGCCAAAAGTGCATCCGCCGCATTTTTTTATTTTCCATTAATCAGAACCTGGTCAAAACAATATGATTTAAAAAAGGAACTGGCTGCCGACCGGTATGCCATCGGGCAATGCGGTTTAAAACCGTTGGCTTCCGCGCTTATGAAGATCTTGGAACCATCTTCTTCCGTGTCTTCCATCCATGGGTCGGCCGGCTTTTCCTCTGCATGGATGGAGGTCAGGATCGACGGTTTAATGAAAAAGACACCGGTGATGAAACGGCAGAAACGGGACTACTGCCTGACCTTGCTGGCACTTTTGATCTTGACGATTTGCCCGGTTTATGATTTCATCAAATGATCAACGCCCAAGAGAAAAAATGCGTTATAATAAGATTTGATTTCTTTTTACTTCAATGATTTTTCGCGGTGTTTAATAGGGGGAAAAAGATTTGGACGAAGTGATAAGTATTATATTGAAATTAATCCTGGTGCTTTTTCTCGTATTTTTAAACGGCTTTTTTGTTGCTGCAGAATTTGCCATTGTCAAGGTACGGACGACGCAACTTGCCAATATGAAAGGACGCCGTGCTCAGGTAGCCAAAAAAGTTGTAAAGAACTTGGATGCATACTTGTCAGGAACGCAGTTGGGAATCACCCTAGCTTCGCTTGGATTGGGATGGGTCGGTGAGCCAGCCATTGCAAAAATGATTGAACCGGTGCTTGCTTACTTCGGCATGCCCGGCTGGGTCATTCATACCATTGCCGCGGTGATCGGATTTTTGATCATCACCTTTATGCATATTGTTTTGGGTGAAATGGCTCCAAAATCCCTGGCCATCCGCATGTCGGAGAAGACAACCTTATGGACGGCAACACCGCTCAATTGGTTTTACAATTTGTTTAAGCCTTTTATCTTTATTTTGAACTCTTCAGCCAATTTGGCTTTGAAAATAATCGGTGTCGACGGAAAAGCGGATCAGCAGGCGCACACGGAAGAAGAAATCCGGATGCTGATCGCGCAAAGCCATAAAAGCGGAGTGATCGACCAAACTGAATTGACGTTGTTTGACAACGTTTTTGACTTTACGGAAAGAATCGCCAGGGAAGTCATGGTACCAAGGGTGAAAATGGTTTGCCTTTTTGAAGGGAATTCGTTTGAAGAAAATTTTGAAATCATCAAAGAGGCCCATCATACCCGCTTCCCGGTTTGCGGTCAGGATAAAGACGATATCAAAGGAATTGTGCACATTCGTGATATTTATAAATACATCGCAGAAGGGGAAAAACCGGATATTTCCCAAATCATCCGCCCGGTGGTGGTGGTGCCGGAAACCATGGAGTTAAAGGATATTTTCCATAACTTGCAAAAAAATCGCGTGGAAATGGCGATTGTTGTGGATGAATACGGCGGAACCTCAGGATTGTTGACAACCGAAGATATCATTGAAGAGATCTTTGGGGAAATCCAGGATGAATTTGACAACGAACTGCCGCTGATCCAAAAAGTCGGAGAAGACACATTGATTGATGCCAGCTTGTTGATCGAGGATGTCAATGAACATTTCAACATCTCAATCGAGGATCCGGATAATGACACCATCGGCGGTTGGCTTTTCTCCGAACTGGATAAAGTGCCGGAGGAAGGGGATCAGGTATCGTTTGACAAGTGGGTGTTTACCGTCAAAGAGATGGATCAGTTGCGCATATCCCGGATTATTGTTTCTCCGCTGGATGAAAAGGAACCGGATGAAGAAGATCAAGCGGAGGAAGCTCCGTTGCAATCGTGATTGCAAAAAAGGCTTGACGATGGATTCGTCAAGCCTTTTTTTGATTGAAAACCCAATCCGGGTGTTCATAATGGTCCGACCACTCTCCGGCAAAAGCGCCAATGGACCCGGGGAGTGAACAGTATTTTTTATAAAACATTTCTTTGCTGTGTGGACATTGCTCCGGATAATACACCATTTCCCATAACGATGCCTGCAAAAAGTTTTTCAGCCGCTCCGGTTGATTGAACCATTCGCGTTTCAACTTGATTTCCCGGCAAGCCTTCAAAGATGGCAGTTGCACCAACATATAAACAGTTTCTTTTCCGATGGCAACAGCCATTTCCAATTCTCGTACTTTCTTTTTCAAAAAAGAAGTGGGGTTGAATTCAAACGTTTGCATTTTTCCGTCATAGCTGCGGGAGCCGTATTTTTCATGGAACCCCAATTGCTCCAAAGCATTTAACAAAGGTTGAAAGGAACGGGGCGGGGTGATGATGACCGGATCGGTTTTTGTGTGTTTCTCACCGGTCCCCACTTCCAGCCGGGTGACAAACTGATAGGAGACGGTATAACCGGAAACGAGCAAGTTTGAAGGCAGTCGGAAAGAAAAAGGAAACGTGATTTCTTCCGAGGGACGAACAGAGCATGGAGAATGAAACGGGAATGTCGCAATGGAATAAGAATGCACTTGTTGTTCCATCCGGATATGAATCATCAGATCGGTCGCGATCTGGTGAATTTCTTGATCGATGATGCCTCCGCGAATCAATAATTTTCCCTTTACCTGATCTCCCAAATGGACTTGATCCTTCTCCAGAATTAAGTCCATCTGTGCTCCGCCCTTCCCCATTTTGGCCAATAAGGTTTTAAACATCATAAGCGAAAAACCCCCTTATGGAAATAGACAAGGACTTCGCCGGTTCTCTCTTTATGCCGAAAAAACGCTTTCATGATCTTGTATATAGTAATCTTATCAAATTTATAAGAGAAAAAAATGACAATATTAAGAAAGAAACCATCATCTTCTGTTTTTTTCTTTTTCATATCGGTTGCCAATTTTTTTGGAATTCGTTATACTGTCTTCATACAGAAAACATATGTCTTTCTGCAATAGACAAAAACGTCTTTTGTCCATTGTTTTCATCAAGCGGGAGGGAGAATATGGTAAGACAAGCCGTCAAAGTGGGTCTTTTGGGGCTGGGTACTGTCGGACAAGGGGTTGTGCGGATTATTTCGGATCATCAGCAGGATCTGTATAAAGAAACCGGACTGCATGTGGAAATTGATAAAGTCCTTGTGCAAGACCTTCATAAAAAAAGGGAAACGGAAGTTAATCCGGATCAAATAACCCTTCATCCGGAGGAAGTGATTGAAAATCCGGAAATTGATGTGGTGATTGAAGTGATGGGGGGCATTGAACCGGCAAAGGAATATATTTTGACGGCTCTGAAAAGGAAAAAACATGTGGTTACCGCGAACAAGGATTTGATGGCTCTGTACGGGGCGGAGATTTTGCGGGTGGCACAGGAAAATCAGTGCGATGTATATTACGAGGCCAGTGTGGCCGGCGGGATTCCCATTTTGCGGGCGTTG
The DNA here is from genome assembly GCF_013912365.1 of Thermoactinomyces intermedius. Lineage (NCBI taxonomy): Bacteria > Bacillati > Bacillota > Bacilli > Caryophanales > Thermoactinomycetaceae > Thermoactinomyces > Thermoactinomyces intermedius. The sequence continues at coordinate 73,315 of NZ_JACETT010000039.1, read as the reverse complement.
ATGGACAGCTTTTCCTCCGACCGGATCCACAAGATCATGGGCGTGGTCAACGGGACGACCAATTACATTTTATCCAAGATGAGCCAAAACAAAGCAAATTTTGAGAACACCCTCTCCGAGGCGCAAAAGCTGGGGTATGCGGAAGCCGATCCTTCCTCCGACGTGAACGGGTGGGATGCGGCATATAAAATGTCCATCTTGTCCACGTTGGGTTTCCACATCGCCGTCCATCCGGACGAAGTGGATGTGCGTGGGATTACGCAAGTCACCATGGAGGATATCGAGTTGGGCAAAGATCTGGGTTATGAATTAAAACTGCTGGGTTTGGCCAAACGGGACGACGAGAAGGTCGAAGTGAGCGTTCAACCGACATTCTTGTCCCGAAAACATCCGCTTGCTTCCATCGACGGGGTGAATAATGCCATTTTGATTGAAGGGGAAGCGGTCGGGGAAACCATGTTTTACGGTCCCGGGGCAGGTTCTTTGCCGACGGCGACATCCGTGGTGTCCGATCTTGTGACGATTATCCGGAATATGAAACTGGGCGTTAACGGGCAAAGAATGGTGGCGCCGTATGAAACCAAACGTTTAAAAACCGACCGGGAGAAAGGATCCAAATATTTCTTGCGGTTGGTGGTGGCCGATGAGCGGGGAGTGCTTGCCCGGCTGACTCAACTGTTTGCGGAAAACCACATTTCCATGGAGCAAGTGATCCAAAAACCTTATAACGGAGGTTACCGTGCGGAAATTATTTTGGTGACGCATGAAGCGGTCAAAGCCGATTTAAACCGGGTACTTGCCTCCATCCATCAACAGGATGGCATTTCTGAGTTGAAAAGCTGTTACCCGGTGTTGGAAAGATAAGCGGGCAAATTTTTTTCATCCGGCACCGTTCCTTTGGGAGCGGTGTTTTTGTTTGGTTCGTTCATCAAACGTTTCCTTGTCACCTTGTGCGGTTTTGTTACAATTTGAAAGACAAGGCCGTTGGATGAAGGAGAGAGAAAAATGGACCGGCAGCCGATACTTGAGATCAAAAATATATCCAAATCGATTGCAAAACAAAAGGTGATTGACCAGGTTTCTTTTGACGTTTACCCTGGTGAGGTGTTCGGCCTGCTTGGCAGAAACGGTGCGGGAAAAACCACGTTGATCCGGTTGATTGTCGGTTTGATGAAGTTGGATCAGGGAGATGTGTTCATTGACGGGTATTCGGTCCGCACCCAATTTCAAAAGGCGATCCGGCCGGTCGGCGCCATTGTGGAACGTCCGAAGTTTTATCCCTTTTTAACCGGGTATCAAAATCTGCGCCTTTTTGCGCGGATGATGCCGGATGTGGATAAAGAGCGGATCGATGAAGTAACCGCTTTCCTGGATCTTGGCGATTTTATTCATGATCCGGTACACACCTGTTCCCCGGGCATGCAACAACGTTTGGGACTGGCACAGGCGATTCTTTCCAAGCCCCGCTTGTTGATTTTGGATGAGCCGGCCAACGGGCTTGATTCCCAAGGAATCCGCCAATTGCGCGATTTCTTGGGCAAGTTGGCAAAGGAACAAAAAACGGCGGTGCTCATATCCGGCCACTTGTTGCCGGAAATGCAGATGATGTGTGACCGGTTTGCGGTGATAAATGCGGGAAAATGTGTGGTGGTTCGTTCGCTCAAGCCGGAACCGGACGGGGAAGCGAAGGAGTGTCGGGTCGGGTCCGTTTTGAAGTGGACTCGTTGGAAAACGTGAAAACCGCCTTAAAAGCATTGAATTGGGACAAGGAGTTTGTGCCTCTTCCCAAGGGATTTGAAATTATGTTAAAAAAAGGACAAATTCCGGAGTTCAACGCCGAATTAATGAAACAAGGAGTCCAAGTTTACGGAATCGGGGTGGTTCATCAGACCATGGAAGATCAGGATTTGGAAATGATTGAAGGTGAAACGGATGGTCCACTGGAACCGGCTTGTACATAATGAGTTGATGAAAATTTTTCTGAGGACCCGCACATCGGTTTTCTTTATGATTCTTTTGCTTGCCGGATTTGTCATGGCGTATGTCTGTTTGTTTTTGCAATCTGCAAGCGGCATCAAGGAAGATGTCTGGGGATTCTTTCTGACGAACACGGTTCTTTTGCCGGTGGTGGAACTGTTTGCTTTGATCATTGCCGCGGATGCTGTCAGCAGTGAATATACCTGGGGGACGATCACGTATCTTTGGATTCGTCCGGTCTCCCGCTTAAAAATCTTGTTGTCCAAGTATGCCTCGGTTTTGCTTTTATTGCTGGCAGGGGTTTTGGTGCTGGCGGGGACTTCCGCCTTGTATGGATGGGTTTTTTTCGGTTCGCCTGTCCGGGAAGATTCGGGGATGCTTTTGGCGCGTGCCCTGGTGATCTACGGATGCAAATGGGTGGAAATGGTGATGATGGTGACCATGGCTTTTGCGATTTCGGCTTTGACCGTCAAAAATTCGCTGTCCATCGGATTCACCCTGTTTCTTTATTTCACCGGGTATTTTTGGGTGGAATTGCTCCGCGAATTTGATGTCCAATGGGGAAAGTATCTGCTCTTTGCGAATCTGGATTTGGCGACTTATCTTTTTGGGGGATTCCCGGCGTTTGACGGGATGACCTTGGGCTTCTCATTGGCGATGCTTGCGGTTCACTATGTCTTGTTTGTTTTCTTGGCTTGGTGGGGATTTGCGAGAAGAGAGGTGATCTGATTCAACCGGTTGCTTCTCTTCTTTCAGCAAATACCACCCGTTTCCCAATGCTTGATACTTGTCGCGTTTTTTCCGGTGCAGCGGGCAAAAGTCACAACGCCCGCCCGGACGCTGTTTGTAGCACTCAAGACAACGAATCGGCTTCATTGCGGCCATCACATCCCTTCTCATGTTCATTTTATTTGAAAATCCGTTTGAAAGAAACAGGTTGCGGGAATAATATCGTTATTGAATGTCGAATGAAGGGGGAGTTATCCGTGGGGAAAGAGAGAAACCAAAAAATTTTGCTGGCCAGACGTCCACAAGGAATGCCGGTGCCTGAAGATTTTGAATGGGTGGAAGAAGAGATTCCTCAACCGTCAAGTGGTGAGGTTCTGGTCAAGACGTTATATCTGTCCGTCGATCCTTACATGCGCGGGAGAATGAACGATCAAAAATCATATGTTCCTCCTTACCGGATCAATGAAGTGATTACCGGCGGGGTGGTCGGTGAGGTGATTGCATCGGAATCCAAGTTGTTCGAAGAAGGAGACATTGTTCTCGGGAATTACGGTTGGCAGAAATTTGCCGTGGCCGCAGAAGATGAATTGACCAAGGTGAATCCTGATCTGGCTCCGGTTTCCACCGCTCTCGGTGTTTTGGGCATGCCGGGGCTCACCGCTTATGTTGGACTGATGGAAATCGGGCAGCCCAAGGAAGGGGAAACGGTTGTGGTCTCCGGTGCTGCAGGAGCCGTCGGTATGACCGTGGGGCAAATTGCCAAGATCAAAGGTTGCCGGGTGGTCGGGATCGCCGGTTCCGAGGCGAAAGTGGAATTTTTGAAGAACGAGTTGGGTTTTGATGCCGCGATTAATTATAAAAAGACGGACTCCATCCGGGAAGAACTGACAAAAGCTTGTCCCGACGGGGTGGACATCTATTTTGACAACGTGGGCGGAAGCATTTCCGATGCAGTCCTTTCATTATTGAATCATCAGGCCCGGATTCCGCTCTGTGGACAAATCTCCCTGTATAATCTCGAAAAACCGGACATCGGGCCGAGAATCCAGCCGCAATTGCTGATTAAAAGCGCTTTGATGAAAGGATTTATCGTTTCCGATTACGCCGACAAATTTGATGAAGCGTTAAAGCAGTTGGCGGAATGGGTAAATGCCGGCCGGTTGAAATATAAAGAAAACATCGTGGAAGGATTTGAAAACACCGTCGATGCCTTTTTGGGACTGTTTCGCGGAGAGAACCTGGGAAAACAGATTGTCAAGGTTTAAAAACCTGGTTGCATGCAAGGGTTGAAAGGGGAAAGGGACCGTCACAGCCGACCGGTCCCTTTTTGCTGTGTCAAAAAGGGAGGACCGATGACAAAAGGATACCCACCCGCATACAAAAAAAGCCTTTTCTCTGCATCGTGGAGAGAAAAGGCAGGCAAAACGGCTTATAAGGATGGTTTGCTGTTGCTTTTATTCAAAGGCTGGCCCGTAACTTCCTCGCTGAAGCGGCCCCAAGACTGATTAAACTTCTGAATGAGTGTTTCCGTTTCTTTCTCCAATTTCTTTCTTTCCTGATTTAATGATTCAAATTGGTCTTTGGGAGGCGTTTTTTTCTTGGCGATGGCGGTGTAGTAATTTTTATTCGCCGTCAAAATCCCGATATTCACTTCGGCCAGTCTGGATTCACGCTGAACCAGCTGTTGAAACAGATTTAAGGTTTCCTTTGCCAACGGACCTTTGTCACCGGATATTTCTTCCGCTTTTTTCATCAATTGGTCCAGTTGTTTCAGGACTTTTTCTTCTTCTGTCTGATAGTTGTGAAGTTCAGCAATCACTTGGTCCATATCGCTTAAGAGCGCTTTTAACTCATTGGGGTCCGCTTTTCCCGTTTCTTGAATGCTGCGTTGAAATTGGTTCATGCTTTTTTCCATGTTTTTATAATACGTTTCCATCTTGTTCCGCGTATGTTCAGTGTCATTGTGTTTCACAACCAACTGTTCGATCGATTCAACCAGTTGGTGTGAAAGCTGGTAATCGGTGATGACTGAACAACCGGATGCCAGAAGGAGTGTGCAAACAATCAGCAGTGTTTTTTTCAACATGGTACTTCCCTTCCCTATGATCAAGCAATGATTTTATCATACTGAATGCCTGTGGTGAATTCAATCGAAAAGACTATGGCAAATTTCTCAAAAAAGTGGAAGAGAAGGGATACAAAACAGAAACGGGTTACGAATAATATTATGAACGATGCTTTTCCAATCCGGTCTTGGAAAGGGCAGGGAACATTGACAATTCTGTAAAATTAATATAAACTTTCTATAAAGATCAAATAAAAAAAGCAGCCATTCCCCCAAAATGGCTGCACGAATTTTATGATCATTCAGGCAAAAAGAAAAGATGGCTTGGTTTGGAATTAAACGGCAGGCGGTTCTCCGTCAAAGAGAAAAGTCATAGTGTAAACTCCCTTCATTAAGATTGGATTGGAAAAGTACGATCAAACAGCAGGCGGTTCTCCGCCGAAAAGGCGTTTCATCCGGATCCCTCCTTTCCAAGACAAGGGAAGGGAAAGGGGTTACAATTTTCCCTCGCCTTTTTCAAGTAATTGGCAGTAAGTTTGAAAAAATCTGTTTTTATATTTTTCATAAGTGACAGGGTCTTCCTCTTCGCAACATTTTGCAAGTTTGACGAGTATTTCCGGTTCCAGGATTTTGAGTGCGTGTTTTTCGGAGATCGTGAGTGCTTTTTGCAGGCATTTGCGTGCATCGCCGTTTTTGTTTTGGCGCATGTAGCAATCGCCCAAAGCGATGAGAGCATTGCAGTATTTTAAAGCATCGTTCGTTTTTTGTCCCGTTTGTATGGCATTCTGCAAAGCTTTTTGTGCGAAGGGGATTTTTTTTGTTTTTAAGTATAGCATACCTAGTTTGGTATAGGTAGATACCAACATATTTTTTTTCCGATTTTTTTTTCTAATTTTAATGCTGTGCGAAATGCAACTTCTGCTTTGTAATAATCCCCCATGTTTTGATAGCAATCCCCGAGTGCCGTCCAGAGCTCAAACGCGCGGTCCACGTTTTGGTCCACACGGGCCAGATGCAGGCCTTTGGTGGCATATTCGATCGCCTTTTCATGCAGTTCCTGTTTGCTGAGCAAGGTGGCGTGCACCTCATACATACTGCTGCGGATCTCGATGCTCTCGATTTTGTCGACTTCTTTCCACATATCTTCCAAAGTGCGGAAAGCATCTTCATTCCGGTTTAATTTTTCAAGGTAGATCACTTTGCTCATTTTTAAATGGTATACGACATATTCGCGGTCACCGGAGGGATCGTAGGATTCCAAACCTTTTTCAATATAATGGAGGGCTTGTTCAATATTGTTCAAATAATAACAACAACGGCCCAGTTCATTGTAGGTTGCGGCTTGCACGTTGGTTGATTTCCAATCGGGATACTGTTTCAGCGTGCTCAATGTTTTCAAAAATTGTGCCTGTGCCTTTTTCCAATGTTTTTTTCGGGCAATGCATTTTCCTTTTAAAAAGAGGTATGTGGGAAGCAAGGGGGAGTTTTTGTCGATCTCGGTTTTCCTGAGTTCTTCCAAACCTTTGTCCGGACCCGCCATGTCAATGTCATGCTCGATCGCGAATAATTTGAATTTCAATTGTTCTTCGCGTTCCTTCTCGTCATCATAAGACTTGGATAACTGTTTGATGTCCAAATCCAGCTTGTTGCATATATGCAGATATATATCCTCATTCACCACTTCGCCTTTTTCGACTTTGCGGATGGTATGGAGTTTGATCATGTTATCCACCAAATCACTTTGCCTGAGCCCCAAATCCTTCCGCCTTTTCCGAATGACACGCCCCGCATTCTCATGGTCAAGAGGGAGCAACGAACTCACCTCCGCAAATAAAAAAATTTTTGTTTATTTTCGGTTGTTTTTTTGTTGCTTTTCATGCAAATATGCAAAATCCGGGTGAACATTTTTGCTCTATTTTTATTTATTTATCTAGTTTGGCACAAATCTGCAAAATTCCTTCTATTATTAGTAATTTTGTATCGATTTGCAATGTATGAAATAGATTTATAAACTATAGTCAGAAAGATGCCGATTGGTTTCAGTGGTTGAAACACCGCAAAATTTTGGGAGGAGTTGCTTATGTTGAAGGTGCAGGTTGAAGGCCAAAAGGAAAAGGTCGGACCTTTTTTGTCGGAATTGAGACAACGTTCGCAAATCGAATATTTGCGAGATGAAACCAATTTCCAGGAAAAAGAAGAAATCCGTGTGATTTGTTACGTGGAGCACAAGCCGGAGCACCGCATCAAAATGGTGAAATTGTCGACGGGGGACGGGCTGGAAATTCAACTTCCGTTAATGGATGTCATTCAAGTGGAAATGGAAGACGGCAAAAAAATCATTACCGGACGCTCCTTTGACATTTTTGGCACGTAATGATTTTATCATATGCTTGGACTGTAAAAGTTCTCGTGCTTGTGCGATGGCACGTCATTTCATAGAACCATCAAAGACAAGGATGCGCGGCGGAAAAAATGAGAGAGAACCTGTTTACACCTCAACAAAGCTGAAGCGTTGCCCTGGAAAGGACTTCCACGTCCTCCCGGAGGCGACGCTTTCATTTTTCCGGACACTTTGAACATCCATGGCCGCAAGTGTCCGCCAAGAGGAGTTATTTATTGAAAGATGTAAAAATTTGCATTAGAATGGAATTAGCCGGGGGATTTTTCGTGATGGCTCAATCATGCCAAACCGTTGACAGATATCGTGATAAATGAGAGACAAAGTACAGTAGAGGTTCGGGAATACTGTGCTTTTTTTATGGATTGGAGGCTTTTTTGGGTGAATCTGTATTTTGTTCTTTTATTTGCCAAGGACCGGGCAGCCAAAGTTCCTCCGTTACCGTTCAGGCGGTTGCTCCGGGTGATTGTGACTTCGGTTTGGATGCTTTTGATTTACCGGATTTACGGTTTAAACAAAGCCATGGACCGGCTCAAGTCGATCCGGTGCAAAGATCCCGTGCGCATTAAAAACCCGTTGTCGGAATTTTTGTACGCCCGGCGGGTGATGGTCTGGTCGCAATTTGTGGTGTCCCTGTTGAATGCAGGGAAAATTGATTCTTTCCTCCGTTCCCTGTCGTTGTGTGCATCCCTTAAAAAGTTGGGGATTCCGGCACAAATGGTGTTGGGGGAAAAAAATGACGACCATGTGATTGAAAATTTGCATGTCTGGGTTGAGCTCCGGCACGTTCCCCTGAATGAATCATGGGAAGTTGAATGGCATTTTCGAGAAATTAAGCGTATTCCGGAAAGGTTTGACGTCCATTGAGAAAATTTGATCCGATCCAGGGGTTCATTGATTTCGGTTTTTTTCAGAGTTTTTTCCAATTTTACGGTGAGGTCTGGGGTTATCCGCCCAAGTTGGAACCTTTGATGAAGCTGATTCAAAACAACAACTGGCATGAGGCCAAAAAAGAGTTCAAAACATTGTTGAAAGAAGGGACCGGTTTTTTAAAACAAATCGACGGCGCTTTTATAGTCGTTTATTTTGAAAGGAAAGAAAAAGCCGGATTGATTTACCGCAGTTTGTTGTGTAAATATTCCCTTTATCTGCGCCGGACCAAGCGGCAGATTTTTTGGTCCACCCGGATTGAACAGGTGTTGGGAGAAGATCGCCCCCATTTGTCCAAAGTGAAAAAGGAAGAATTGGTGGGGTCCTGTTTTGCGGAAGGCCAGGAGCCATCCCAGACTTATTTTCGGGACATCAAAAAGCTGCCGGCCGGGTACATGATCCGCGTTCACCGGGAGAATGAAGAGATGACCCTGTTTGACCAATTGCGTCCCCGGCCGGATTATGCCAAGTTAAAATGGGACAAAGCGGCGGATTTGGTGATCGAAATCCTGACCCAAACGATTCAGGACCGGGTCGAACCGGCCGACCGGGTGGGGGTTTTGCTGAGTGGAGGCATTGATTCCGCGGCGATTCTCATGTTGTTGAAATCCTGCCAGATCCCGGTCGTTGCTTATCATTGGGGATGGCGCGGGGAAAAGTCCAAGGTCCGGATCAGTGCGGAAAAGGTGACCCGCTTGGCGAATGTCCCGCTCATCATCCTTGAACCGGGGGATTTGAAGGCGTTAACAAAAGACGCCAACCAATTTTATTTGCCGTATCCCGGCCTGGATTACCTGATGATCAAAGAAGCCCGCAGGCAAAGCCAAAAGGACGGGATCAACCTGCTTGCTTCCGGGTATTTTGGAGACTATATTTTCGGGTATGACGGAACCGGACGTTTTTCCAAGCGGATATGGAACAAAACGTTATCCAGACGGTTGATGGAGAAGCTGGGAATGCTTCGCCCGACGTGGGCCGATCATCCGGAAAACATTCCGATTCCGCTTTTTTTTACCGACAAGGCGGCAAAAGAAGCCAAAAATTATCTGGGCTCGCTGAAAGAAAAAACCAGTGCCCGGCAAGCGATGGGGTATTCATTAAACCGGGACAAGGAATCCCTCATTCAGTTGCATCAATTGTCCCCGCATCAAATGAACATGTTGTTTCCCTTTGTCAGCAGGAAGCTGATGGAAATCGCAATTTCCCTGCCTTCTGAGATGAAAGTGCTGTTTCGCGGGGGGCAATGGATCGAAAAACCGGTTTTGAGGCAGGCGTTTTTTGATTGGCTGCCGGGCGAGGTGATTGCCTATGTGCCCCGGCAGTACCGGGTGTTGCCGATGGAGGCCCGTTTTTTGCTGAAACACCGTGAACAAGTCAAAGAATTGCTGGATGAAGATTCGATTTTGGCGGATTGGGGAATCATCCATTGTGAACGGCTGAAAGAATGCCTGGAACACCAGCGGTTGTTGATGATGTCGACCAAAGGGCTGATTTGGGCATTCATGACGGAAATATGGCTCCGTTCTTTGTTATGACCTTCATCAGAAAGCTCCTTCTCGCGGGAAGGGGGTTTTTTGATGAAGGTTTTTCATTCAGCGGGATAGCGCCGGTTTCGTCCTTGAACCAACACCGGTTGCACAAAAGGACGAATTCGTTCCATCAACCGCTTGGCTTTTAAAATTTCCCATCCGCCTTTTGCCGTATAGCTGAAGTGTTCTTCCAGCTCATCCAATGTCATGTTGGATGTATAGATGGTCGGTCGTTGGTCCGTCATCCGTCTTTGTAAAATGACGGAAAGCACTTCGTCCCTCAGCCAGGGAGTCAAAGATTCGGCGCCGATATCGTCCAGGATCAGGACTTGTGTGGTTTTTAATGCCTCGATTTTGCGGCTGATTTGATTATCGGCGATGGATGCTTTCAATTCTTCAACCAAGGCGGGGAAATGAACCATGATCGAAGAGATGTTGTGCTTGGCCAATTCATTGGTGATCGCGCCGGCGATATAGCTTTTGCCCACTCCAAACGCCCCGTATAAATAAAGGCCGTAAGAAAGAGGGGATTCTTTGAAGCTGATGCAGTAATCCATGGCGGTCAAAATGGCTTTGTTCCGTTCCGGGTGGTCGTAGTCAATCCGCTCAAACGTCGATTGTTGAATTTCTTTGGAGATGTAATGGCTTTGAATCAGCGATTTTTGTTTTTCCGCTTTCCATTTGCTGCATTCATGCATGGTCAGGTCCAGATAACCTCCATATTCATCCAATTCCGGGTAATGTCCTTTCATCATGTTGGGGCATCGGTCCAGTCCCGGACATTGTTGGCAATTGGAACGTTCCATCACAAATTGCTGAAGGAAGGAGAAAGAACGCTGATAAACTTCTGTCGGAAGTTCAGGATGTTGCTTCCTGAATTCTTCGACCAGCGGAAATTGAAGCAGGAGCTTTAACTGCCGTTCTTTGTCAACCGCTTTTAAGTTTTTGCCCACCGGAACCATCACATTGTTGATCCGTTTCATCACGAACCTTCCTCCTGCAATCGATGTTGATCGTAATCTCTATTCTATCAGGAAACCGAATAGATTTTTACTCTAAAATCAGGAAAATGTCATGGAAAATTCCAATCTCAAATTTTAGTCATTTGTCATCGCCCCCTGAATATGTTTTAACTAGCAGGAATGAAGGAGCAGTGCGATGCAAAGTCAATGGATTCTTCGTGTTCAAGCGATGATTCACCGGTTGAAAAAAGAGTTGATCCAAAAACAGAACCCGGATGGAACGTGGCCGTTTTGCTTTGAAAACGGAATTGCGACCGACGCGTACTATGTCCTGTTGCATCAAGTGTTAAAGCGTCCGGATCCCGGCACTTTGGCGCCGGTTTTGGAACGCATCCTGGCCAGGCAAACCGGCGCCGGAACTTGGAAAGTGTTTCCCGATGAGAAGGAAGGGAATGTTTCCGCCACCCTGGATGCCTCCCTTGCCTTGCTGTATTCCGGGGTGAAAACGACCGATGATCCTTCGCTCAAAAGAGCGCGCGACTTCCTGCTTTCCCGCGGCATGGAAACGAAAGCAGGCTCCCTGACGCAAGTGGTTTTGGCTTTATTGGGTCACCGGAGCTGGTCGCGCATCACCAAACTGCCGGTTGAGTTTTTTCTGCTGCCAGCCGCCAGCCCTGTCAATTTTTTTGATTTCGTGGGATATGCGCGTGTTCACATCGCCCCCGTCATGCTGGCGTCCGATCAGGATTTTTACATTCATCTCAAAAGTTACCGGAAAGTGGAAGACTGGTTGCCTTCTTCTTATCGGACGTATATGGAACGCATGCAACCGGATTACTTTTGGACCAAAGAGGATTTGCTTCCTGCGGTGGAAACAACGGCTTATTCCCCGTTTTTTAAGAAAAATGTCCATCAACGGGCTCTTTACTGGGGGGAGAACTTTTTGCTTTCCCGCATTGAAGAAGACGGGACGTTGTACAGTTATATGACCAGCACTTTTTTGATGATTTTTGCTTTGTTGTCCCTCAAATATCCGCCGGATCATCCGTTGATCCAAAAGGCAATGGAAGGATTGGACCGGATGATTTTCCCTCTTTCGGAAGGCGCTCATTTGCAGGAAGCTGCTTCGACGGTTTGGGACACTTCCCTGGTGATGACGGCATTGCAAAAAGCGGGCCTTTCGCCGGGGCATGGCGTGATACAGAAAGGAAGAAATTATCTTTTGCGCAAACAGCATACATCGTGGGGAGATTGGTGTTTGAAGAATCGTTATGCGATTCCGGGCGGATGGGGATTTTCCGACACCAACACGATCAATCCGGATGTGGATGATACGGTTCAATGTTTGCATGCGATTGCTCCGGCCGTCCGGGGAGGATGGGCGCAGGATGAATGGAAACGCGGATTGCAATGGTTGTTGAGCATGCAAAACCGGGATGGAGGATGGCCTGCTTTTGAACGAAACACGAACAAGATGTGGCTCAAATTGTTGCCCACTCGCAATGAAAAAAGAGTTTGGGGCGATCCGTCGACTGCGGATCTGACCGGACGCGTGATGTATTTTTTGGGATCGGAGCTTGGCTGGACCATTGACCGTCCCGAAGTCAGGCGGGCATGGAGTTGGCTTTATCACCACCAAAATTCCGACGGTTCCTGGTTTGGCCGGTGGGGTGTTTCCTATATATATGGAACCTGGGCGGCTCTGAAAGGTTTGGCTGCGGTGGGAGTGCCCGAAACCCATGTTTCCGTGCAAAAAGGGATCCGGTTTTTACTCTCCAAACAACGTCCGGACGGAGGATGGGGAGAATCTTGTTACAGTGACGTGGAGGACCGGTTTGTTCCCCTTTCGTTTTCGACTCCGGTGCAAACGGCTTGGGCACTGGATGCTTTGATCGCCTACCATGACCATCCGACACCGGCGATTGAAAAGGGGATGGCTTGTTTGTTGAAAATGATGGAAAAACGCGGGAAAGAATGGTCTTATCCGGCGGGAACGGGCCTTTCCGGGCAGTTTTATGTGTATTACCACAGCTATCCGTATGTGTGGCCTTTAATGGCGATGACGCATTATCTGCAAAAATACGGATGAGAGGGAACCCGCCCTTTTTTTGTGCAAAAAACATCCACTCCTGAAAACACAGAAAGTGGATGAGGTCATATCAATCTTGGGGATGGATGACGATGCCCAGCAAACCGGGACCGGCGTGGACAGCGAGAGTCGGGCCGATCCACCCCAGATAAGTTTCGGAAACATTTCCGGCGTTTTTCAATTGATTTAACAGCGCTTCGGCTTCCTTTTCGGCCTGGGTGTGCAACACGGCAATCCGGGCGCGTGTGGAAGACAGATGCTCGTAAACGGGGGCCATCAACTTTTTGAGGGCTTGTTTTTTTCCGCGTGCTACCGAATGCGTGTGCAGTTTTCCTTCCGAATCAAAAGTGATGACGGGTTTGATATGAAGCATGGATCCGAGAGACTTCGCCACTTTCCCGATTCGGCCGCCTTTTTGCACGTATTGGAGCGTGTCCAGGATAAAATAGGCCTTGATTTTTTCTTTGGTTTCGTGAATCTTCCGGATGATTTCTTCATAATTTCCCGTTTTCCGGATCAGCCGGGCCGTTTCCAGCACCAAAAATCCCAGTATCCAGGATACCCCTTTGGAATCAATGACATCAATCTTCATGCCGGAAATCTCTTGTGCACACAAACGGAAAGTGTTGTGGGTGCCACTGAGGGAAGCGGAGACCGTCAAAACGATGCAGTGGGTATATCCCTGCTCTTGTAAAGAGTGATAAATCCGGGTGATCTCTTCAGGGGAAGGCATGGATGTTTTGGGAACTTCGTGTTCGAGGCGATTCATGATTTCCCGGGAAGTGATGTCGATTCCGTCGCGGAATTCACCGCCGGAATAATGGATGCGAAGCGGGACAACGTGAATGTTGAATTTTTCAGCCGTTTCACGGGGCAAATCACAGGTGCTGTCTGTGACCAGTGCAATTTTCATTCAATAACCTCCTTAAAGTACTTTCAGTATACGGGGTTCGGCTTTCTGTTTGCAAGAAAAATAATATTAGATATAAAAAGAAATTTATATTTTATATGAAAATAAAGGCAAAAAATCAGCTCACCTGAAAACAGGCGAGCTGACCGGATCAAATGGCTCAGTATGAATGCAGGAAAGGGGGAGAAGAAAGGTTCTCCAGAGGTTGTCCGTTCTTGTAATAGAGGGAGGGAGAGAGGAGAATGAAAAAAATGTGTGTATTTGAAAAACCTTTTTCTTCCAATAATTGATGGAGTTTGGCAACCAATTGGTCATGCACTTTTTTTTCCCGGGGAAACATCAGGATTTCCAGTGAACGCGGTGACTGGATAATCGGTTCGACCTGAAGCAATTCAATTTTTACCTTTTCTTCGGGGACTTGTGCCATTTTGGCAAAGTCGGTGACAATTTGCGGGGCCAATTGCTTCAGGGTTTCCTTCGGAAAACCTTTAAAACGTAAAAAAGGCATAATTCATTTCCTTTCTAAGTTGTTTAATCAGGTCCCATTGTAGTTTTATCATAAATTTGCATGGATTGTTTCGGTTTATTTTGGGAGAAATCCAGATTGCAGAGCCGCTAATTAAATTGTACCGGTCGTCTTTTCCGTGAATCAAGCTTTCTTTGCTCCGCTGGTTCCGGCTCAAGTGATAATATTTCGGTTTTCTAAAATTTATCTATATAAAACAAAAAAGTGCTTGGTTTATATCGGAAACAAATAGAATTATGCCAACAAAACAGATTGCCAAAGGGTTTTGCCGATCCGGTGGACGGGGCGGGTTCAATGGATGGTTGTCTCCCGGGGCCATGGGCGGATCTTTTTCATGATCGCTTGATTTTTCAGCCCGGAAAATGCAAAGATGAAGGAAGAGAATGTTCGCGCGGGGAGGCGTTGCCATGTCTTTTGAAAATTCCCTGCAACCTCATCTGGCAGAGGTGCTGAAAAACGCGGTCCAACGCAACCGGTTGGCACATGCATATATTTTTTACGGACCCAAAAACACGGGGAAAAGAGAAATGGCTTTGGAACTGGCCAAAGCCGCCAATTGCGAACGGAATGAAGCGGATGCCTGCGACCGGTGCCCTTCTTGCATCCAAATTGCGCAGGGCAATCATCCGGAAGTGATGAAAATTCTTCCGGAGGGAAATGTGATCAAAATTGCGCAGTTGAGACAGTTGCAATCGCGTTTCCGTTACAGCGCCCCGGAAGGAGTGATCCGGTTCGCCATCATTGAGGAAGCCGAAAAAATGAGGGATGAAGCCGCCAACAGCTTGTTGAAATTTCTTGAAGAACCGCAATCTGCCATGGTGGTCATTCTCATCACCGAGCATTTGTCCGATGTGATTCCAACCATCAAATCCCGTTGCCAATTGGTCCGTTTTTCCGAGATCCCGCCATCGGCCAAAAAAGAACAGTTTTTAAAAAAGGGGATCCCGGAGGAACTTGCCGCCGTCTTTGCGCATCTTTCCGGTTCATTGGAAACGGATGGTGAAGCAGATGCGGGCGGGAAAATCAAACACTATGAATCCGTGGTGCATCAGGTGAAAGAGTGGGGGACCCGGATCTTGTCCGGCAGTCCCGACGCATTGCTCACCCTTTCGGAATCGTGGCTGTTGGATGAAGTGAAGGAAGAACGGGCTTGGTTTTTGTTGGATGTGTTGCTTTTGTTTTACCGGGATTTGTTGATGGTTTCGTTGAAAGGGAAGACGGAAATTTTTCGTGATTCCGGGATTGAACGATTGAGCATGAGGCATTCCACCGGGAAAATCATGCTGGCGATGGATAATGTCCTGATTGCCCGCCGCCTTTTGGTCAGACCGCAGTTAAACTGGCAGGGCATCTTTGAACAAATGATCGTGGCCGTGTCCGAGGAACGGTTGAGTATGAAAAACGGCTGGGAACTCATTCCGTTGTCCAAAGTTTAATCTCGGACAAGCGCTTCGGACATTGTAAGAAAAACGGACGCGTTTTTTGGATCCGCACAGGGGACCAAAGGACGCGTCCGGTTGTTTTTGGAAAATCTATTTTTTCGGGTTTTCGCCACGGCCCGTCAATAATTCCGGATAGATCAACTGGCATGCTTTCAAGGCGGTTTGCAGCGTCAGCTGATTCTCTGTGGTCAAAAAGCCGTCACCCAATAATTCTTGAAGTTTTTCCAACCGGTAATAGAGCGATTGGCGGGCGATGTACAGATGGTCGGCGGCTGCTTTTTTGGAACCGTTGTGATCCAGATAAACTTTGAGTGTGTAGAGCAAATGGCTGTTTTTTTTCTGGTCATGTTCGATGACCGGGCCCAAATGTTGGTGGATAAAGTTTTTTAATTGCTGGTCTTTATCTTTTAGATTCATGATCAGCTGGAAGACGCCCAATTCATCATAAAAGGTGAATTCATTGCTTTGGCGGGTATTCAAATCCAAAACCTGGCGGGCTTCTTGATAACTTTGGCTGATGGAAGCAAACCCGATGTAACGTTGTCCCACCCCGGCTTTGAACAGAAAACCGGACTGCTTTTTTAATTGTTTCAACAGCTTTGAAGCACGCGACTTCCATGAGGAATCCGATTCCAGATCGAATGCAATGATCGCGATCTCCTGGTTGCTCCGGGTGATCAGCGGATAAAAGTGATGTTGCTCAAAAATGGCGCGGATGATGATCGGGAAATCGTATTGCAGATATTCCTCCACTTCCTGCCGTTCTTGTTTGGTTTCGGCACGCGGAAGCCACTCGATCAGGCAGACAAAACTTTTTTTATGATTCAATCCGTAAAAATCGGCACCCAAATGATGGTGGATTTGGGATTCGTCCAGCCGGTTGTGAAGCAGATCATCCACCCATACATTCTCGGAGTGCAACCGTCTTTCTTCCATATACCGTTTGCGCAAAAGATCTTGGGCAATCGCCAAGGAGGTCCAATCCAAAATCAAAAATTCATAACGGGTTGGCTTTTGTTTCAGAAGCATGCCGATGTGTGCCCAGGTTTGACCCATGGCACTCACCGGTTGCAGCAGAATATATTGGTTTTGAAACGGCCAATACCGGGCGGTCCGGTGTTCTGATGCTTCCATGCCGGGGGCCGTCCGTTTATCATTTAAAAACTGAATGAGTTCGGTTTCTTTTTCCGGTTCCATTTTTGGAAATACAGAAGGCTGATCCTTATAAGGCAGATAGAGAATGGGTGAATGGGTTTTGTGATAAAGCATTTTTAATATTTTGTTGGTGCCGTTGGGTTCCAGGCTCAAGCGGTGAAATTCACGGGACAAGGCTTCCAAGTTTTTCAGGATTTGAAAATGTTTGTTGATGAGAACGGAGTGCAAATCTTGTGTGATATCCACAAAGCGGATGTCGTTGGGAAACACGATCAACGGAAAGTCATGCCGGTTGGCGATTTCAATCAGGTCATCCGGTATCGTGTGAAAGTAGTATCCCAGTTCCAGGCATAAACAGGAAGCATTGAGCCGGATCAATTTTTCCAGGTAACGGGCGGGAGAAGCCGAAGAAGATTGAAAATGGATGCCTGTGGCCAGGATCATTTCTTCGCCGTTGATCAACGTGTCAAACTCGGAAACTTCCAAAATATGAACCCACCGGACCCGACGGTTCAACCCGTTATGGCCTGCAACCACCTTGGCCTCGGCAAACGTCGGACGTTTCAGGATATCTTGTAAAATGAGTGATGCCAATGTGATTCACCTTCTGTGGATAGAGTGTAAGAAAAGGACAGGCAGATTTATGACATGGTGTCTATTGGAACCGCTTTAATTAATAGATTATACTGGAGGCGTACGAATTACAACGGAAATTAAAGGTGATATTCATGATTATCGGTGTACCCAAGGAAATAAAAAATAATGAAAACCGGGTGGGTTTGACCCCTGCGGCGGTTGCTTCTTATATCAATCACGGGCATGAAGTGTTGATAGAAACCACGGCCGGTGAAGGAAGCGGATTCACGGACCAGGATTATCTGGATGCCGGCGCCAAAATCGTTGCCTCCGCCAAAGAGGCATGGGCGGCAGACATGGTTGTGAAAGTAAAAGAACCATTGCCGGAAGAGTACCAATATTTCAGAGAAGGATTAATTTTGTACACTTATTTGCATCTGGCCGCAGCTCCCGAACTGACGGAAGCATTGGTGAAAAACAAAGTCGTGGCCATCGCTTACGAAACCATCCAATTGGAAAACCGTTCCTTGCCTTTGTTAACCCCGATGAGTGAAGTGGCGGGAAGAATGTCCGTTCAAATCGGAGCGCAATACCTTGAAAAAGTAAAAGGTGGAAAAGGAATTCTTTTGGGAGGGGTTCCTGGCGTATTGCCCGGCGAAGTGGTCATTATCGGCGGCGGCGTGGTCGGAACCAACGCAGCCAAAATGGCGGTGGGCATGGGAGCCAATGTGACATTGCTGGACATCAATGCCAACCGTTTGCGGGAATTGGATGATCTGTTCCAAGGCAAAGTGAACACCCTGATGTCCAACCCGTACAACATTGCCGAAGCAGTGAAAAAAGCAGACCTGCTGATCGGAGCGGTTCTCATTCCGGGAGCCCGCGCACCGCGCTTGGTGACTGAAGAAATGGTGAAGCAAATGAAACCGGGATCGGTCATTGTGGACGTTGCCGTGGACCAAGGCGGATCGATTGAAACCGTGGACCGTACCACCAGCCATGATGAGCCCACGTATGTCAAACACGGAGTGCTTCATTATGCCGTGCCCAATATTCCGGGATCGGTGCCACGTACCGCCACCATGGCTTTGTCCAATGTCACCGTCAATTACGGATTGCAAATTGCGGATAAAGGATATCGCCAGGCGGCTTTGGACAACCCGGCACTGGCCAAAGGATTGAACACGTTGGAAGGAAAAGTCACCTGCCTTCCGGTGGCCCGTGATCTCGGCTATGAGTATGTTGATGTGATGAATTTATTGAAATAAAGTAAAAAAGAGTGAAAAAAGCTGTGCAGAGGATCTGCACAGCTTTTTTTGATGGAGGAAAGAGGGATGGAGCGCATTGACGCATGCTTTGAGGCAAGCTATGATGATAATAATTATCATTATCATTATCAATGTCACGATTACGGTTATTAAGGTGGTAAACCATGAGACATCATTATTTATTATTTTTCACACTGTTTAGTACATATTTTGGTTTATCGATGGTCAATCCCCTTATTGCTCCCATGTTGAGGGAATTGCGTTTGGATGAGACACAGATCAGCATGGTTTTTGCCATTGCTGCGGTGTCTTTGTTTGCATCCAGCCTGGTGTGGGGGGATTATTGTGAAAAACACGGACGGAGAAAGCTTTTGGTACATGGCATTTTTCATTTTTCCTTTGCTTATCTGCTGTTTGCGTTTGTCATTCAACTGGGGTTTGCAAACTGGATTTCCTTTTCGCTTTTGTTTGCGTTTCTCTTGTTGATCCGGTTGTATGGCGGTGTGGTTTTTGGTGCGGTTTTAACCGGGGCCCAGGCATTGATGGCCGATCTGACCCATGTAAAAGAAAGAACTTCCGGAATGGCGCTTCTCGGAGCTGCCAATGGGTTGGGGATGATATTGGGCCCGGCATTTGCAAGTATCCTTGTTTTGTGGGATTGGACGGTTCCGGTTTATTTTGCCGCGCTTTTCCCTCTGGTCATGGGATGGATATGGATGAGAAAGGGACCTGACGAACCTGTCAGAAGAAAAGAATCCCATCCGCATTCAGAAAAACTCAGCTTGTTTGACCGCAGAATTTTTCCTTATTTGTTCATGACGGTTTTGGTCCATTTGGTCATTGTCATCTTGCAAGTCACTGCAGGTTTGTATTTCACGGACCAGTTGGGTGTCAGTGTGAAAACAGCTGCTCAATGGATCAGTCTTTCCATGTTTGCCATGGGAACGGCGGCGTTTTTGGGACAAATGGTGATTGTACGTTTATGGAACCCTTCATATACCTGGTTGCTTCGACTGGGAGCGCCGGTCATGTTTTTGGGGTTTTTTGGTTTTTTGCAAAGTGTGTCTTTGTCCGGCATGGTTCTTTCCTTTGCGGGAATCGGATTGGGGGTAAGCCTGATGCTGCCCGGGTGCCTGAGTGCCATTTCATTAAACGCAGGGGAGGAGTCGCAAGGGGCGGCGGCCGGATTGAGCGGGGTCGCCAATGGCATCGGGGCGATGGCCGGTCCCGTTGCCGGATCGTTTTTATATGAAGTTCATCCGGTTGTGCCTTTTGAATGTTGCCTGTGGGTCTTGTCGGGAATGATTGTGATGGCTTGTCTGATCAAACCGCAAACCAAGGAGCACACGGAACCTGTCTTTCATAAAAGATAAAAAATTTACGGAAATTCGTTTACAGAAAAACAAACTTCATGTTAATATAGTCGATGGATAAATGATAATGATAATCATTATCAATAATAAGCTGAGCCCAAGGGGGATCACCAATGAGCATCACACATGCACAAACCAATCGGTATTATCTTGCGCATCAGGAACAAACGGAATCCAATGCGCGTTCTTATCCCCGGAGAATCCCGATTGCCATCCGGGAAGCATACGGAATCTTTGTCACTGATGTAGAGGGAAAAAAATACGTTGACTGTCTGGCGGGAGCCGGGACGTTGGCATTGGGGCACAATCACCCGGTTGTGACCGAAGCTATTGAGCAGACGCTCAAAGACCGGTTGCCTTTACATACATTGGACCTGACCACTCCGGTAAAAGATGAGTTTGTGGAGGAGCTGTTTGACAGCTTGCCCCGCGAGTTCAGGGAAAGAGCGAAAATTCAGTTTTGCGGTCCGGCCGGTGCCGATGCGGTGGAAGCGGCGCTCAAGATTGTGAAAACCGCCACCGGAAGGCGCAGTGTTCTGGCATTTCAAGGCGGTTACCACGGCATGACCCACGGGGCGCTCAGTCTGATGGGGAATAAAGGACCGAAAGATCCGATTCCGGGATTGATGCCGGATGTTCACTTTTTGCCTTATCCGTACTCTTATCGTTGCCCGTTTGGACAAGGCGGGGAAAAAGGAGCTTCAATTGGCAGTCAGTTTATCCGGAGGACACTGGAAGATCCGGAAAGCGGCATTCCTGCCCCGGCGGCGATGATCATGGAAATTATCCAAGGCGAAGGCGGAGTGATCCCGGCGCCGGATGAATGGGTGCGCGAAATCCGGTCCATCACCAGAGAGCATCGAATTCCGTTGATTGTGGATGAAATTCAAACCGGTCTCGGACGTACCGGAAAACTGTTTGCTTTCGAACATGCGGGAATCATACCGGATGTGATCACCTTGTCCAAAGCGATTGGCGGTTCGCTGCCGCTCGCGGTGGTGGTGTATGATGAGGCGTTGGATCAATGGGCTCCCGGAGCACATGCGGGCACGTTCCGCGGAAACCAATTGGCCATGGCCGCCGGTCTGGCAACGATCCGCTATATCCGCCAAAATCAAATCGAACAACATGCCCGTGAAATGGGAGAAAAATTGATGAGCCGGTTGAAAAAGGTGCAAAAAGAATCCCATGTGATCGGCGAGGTGCGCGGCCGCGGCCTGATGATCGGTGTCGAGGTGGTGGATCCTCAACAGGAACCGGATCATCTGGGAAGTTATCCAACCGACCAAGCGATGGCCCGGCTCATTCAAAAAGAGTGTTTTGACCGCGGACTCATTTTGGAGTTGGGCGGGCGGCACGGAAGTGTGGTCCGTTTCTTGCCTCCGCTGATCATCACCTCGGAGCAGATCGAACGCATCGTTGAAATCTTTGCGGAAGCAGTGAAAGCTGCCGAACAATCGAGAGGCCTAGTTTAAGGGGGAAGGCAATTGAGCAGCAACATGATGACAAAGTTGCCGGTAAAAGACTTGTTTTTGGGGCATTCACCGGAAGCGTGGTCTTCATACCAACAGGCGATATCGGCAGCACAAACGGTCTTGTATGAACATTACGCATCGTTGAACCAACCGTTCAGTGGAACCGGGGTTGACGATCTGGTTTCGTTACTCAAAGACATGCCGGTTTGTCCGGAAGAGGGACGGGATCTGGGTGAAGTGCTGGAGGATGTCGGAGTCCGCATTTTGCGGCATTCCGTGCGGGTGCATGATCCCGCTTGTTCCGCACATCTTCATTGTCCCCCGCTGACGCCGGCCCTGGCTGCGGAGCTTTTGATCAGCGCAACCAACCAATCGATGGATTCCTGGGATCAGAGTCCTGCCGCGACCATCCTGGAAGAAAAAATGGTTTCCTGGCTGTGTTCCGTTTTTTACGGAAACCTCCAGGGAGACGGTGTCTTTACCAGCGGCGGAACCCAGTCCAATTTGATGGGACTTCTTTTGGCAAGGGATCACTTCTTGAAACAGAAGCTGAATATAAACGGGATGCATCAAGGATTACCGCCGGAGGCCGGAAAAATGAAGGTTCTCTGTTCGGACATCGCGCATTTTACGATCAAACAATCGGCTGCCTTGCTCGGATTGGGAGAAAATGCGGTGGTTCCGGTGAAAACGGATACCAAGTATCAGATGAGTTTAACCGATTTGGATGAAAAGATCAGTCAATTAAAAAAGGATGGTTATCATCTGTTTGCGATCGTGGCGACGGCCGGAACCACCGATTTTGGCAGCATCGATCCGTTGCAGGGGATTGCGGACAGGGCGGAAGCGGAAAATGCATGGTTTCATGTCGATGCCGCTTACGGCGGCGCGTTGGCCTTGAGCGAAAAACACCGGCACCGTCTGGACGGAATCGGGCGGGCGGATTCCCTGTCCGTCGATTTTCATAAACTGTTTTATCAGCCGATCAGTTGCGGAGCCTTTCTGTTAAAAGACGGGTCCCGGTTTCAACTGATCAAGCGGCATGCAGATTATTTAAATTCAGAAGAAGATGAAAGGATGGGAATTCCTCATCTGGTTCATAAATCGGTGCAAACCACCCGCCGGTTCGATGCATTAAAACTGTTTGTTTCTATGCAAGCGGTCGGAAAAAAACAATTTGCCGGGATGATTGACCATACGATCGGGGTGACCAAAAAGGCAGCGGACTGGATTCGGCGGGCCGGACACTTGCAACTGGTCAATGATCCGCCCCAAATGAATGCCCTTGTTTTTCGTTATGTCCCCCGGGATCAAACGGTGGATCTTCATCAGATCAACCGGGATATTCGCCAAACGTTGTTGCAACGGGGGAAAGCGGTGATGGCTTTGACCAAAGTGGACGGGCTGACTTCGCTGAAACTGACGATCATCAATCCCCGGATCACGCTTTCCGTTTTGACTGAAATACTGGAGGAAGTCAGGAAAACCGGATTGGAACTGGAAGAAGAGAGGAGAGAGAAAGATTCGTATGGAGGCTAAAAAAATTGCGGAACAAGCCAGCATGCTGGCCTTTTTCAACTGTTACCTCAGAGAAACCCGGCAATTCAAACGGTATGCCAAGGATGAGTGGAAGAAAAACCGGATTCACAACCAAAAACTGGCCGATTCGCCGGCAAAAGAATTTTTGGTTGTTTCCTTAAAGCACCATCAGATGGAGATCATCGCCCCGGTGAAATACTGGTCCCTGACCGGCCGGCATCTCTTTTACTTCCCGTTTTTCTACCGGATGGGAGAAGGCGGAAAGCTGAGGGAACTGGATTATGTGACGTTGGTGACGATGCTGACCAAAGAATTGACCGTTGAACGAAAATTGAATGTCTTTCCGGATGAGCTGGTTCTGCGCGTGATCCAAAGCTGCCATGAAATCGAAACGTTTGTGGCGCAGAGATATCAAGATGCAGAAGAACTGTACCGTACGCACTTTGATTATTTGGATGCGGAACAATCCCTCATTTTCGGACATTTGCTGCATCCGACGCCCAAAAGCCGGCAAGGCATTCCGGAGCAGGAGCAAAAAACCTATTCTCCCGAATTGAAGGGACGTTTTTCCCTGCATTATTTCCGTGCCCACCGTTCCATTGTCAAAGAAGGAAGCAACTTGCCGGAATCTGCGACAGACTGGATCAAAAAAGAGCTTTGGAACGACCGGGAAGTGGATCCGTCCTTTAAAGAAAAGTATCTGAAAGAGGATGAATATTCCCTTTTGCCCGTCCATCCGTTGCAAGCCAAACATTTGTTGGAAGATGAACGGGTCCGGTCGTTGATGGACAAGGGGTTATTGGAAGATCTGGGGGTCCTGGGAAAAGCTTATTATCCGACCGCATCCATCCGCACGGTCTACCATCCGGGATCTTCCTTCATGTTGAAATTCTCTGTCCGGATCAAGATCACCAACTCCGTCCGGCAAAATCTGTATAAGGAGTTGGAGAGGGGGGTGGAAGTGACCCGCCTGTTGGACAGTGAGATCGGGAACCGATTACAGCAAAAATATCCCGGATTTCATGTGGTCAAAGACCCTGCCTTTATCACCATTGAGCTTCCGGGTGCGGATGAGTCGGGGTTTGAGGTGGTTTTGCGGGAAAACCCGTTTCAGGGAGGTGGTAAAAAAGACGTCACATTGCTTGCCGGGCTTTGTCAAGATGCCCTGCCCGGATTTGAACCCCGCTTGGCCACAGTGATCAAAGAACTGGCAGAAAGGGAAGGCAGAGATCCCGGACAAGTGAGCTTGGATTGGTTCAAGAAATACTTGTCGATTTCGTTTGAACCGCTGATGTGGCTGTATATGGAATACGGCATCGCACTGGAGGCCCATCAGCAAAACAGTCTGGTGAAACTGAAAGACGGATACCCGGGCGAGTTCTTCTACCGGGATAACCAAGGTTATTACTATTGTGAATCCACCTTTGACAAGCTGCAAGAAATCCTGCCGGGCGTTAATGAAAAAAGCCATACCCTGTGTGCCGATGCCGTGGCCGATGAGCGTTTCCGCTACTACTTTTTTATCAATCATTTATTCGGGCTGATCAATGCTTTCGGGGGATGTGGCCTGGCAAACGAAAAGATCCTGTTGGAAGAGCTTGCCGGAGCGCTTCGAAAATGGTTGCCCAAGAACCGGAAACCTTCCCGCTTGATCGAAAGCCTTCTTGAAGATGAATGGCTGCCGGGGAAAGCCAATCTGCTCACCCGTCTTCATGATATGGACGAACTGGTGGGGCCGATGGAAAGCCAGTCGGTTTATGTTCAAATTCAAAATCCCTTGCGTCAAGGAGAGAAAGTTTGCGATGAAATACCCAGTCATGTCTGAAACGTTTGCGATGAAGGATCCTGACATCGGCAAAGAGATATCATTTCGCCGGGTGGAGATGGAAAAAGATTTGGACAGGCTGCATGAGTGGATGCATCAACCGCATGTCATTCCGTTTTGGAATTTAAACATTCCCTATGATCAATACCGTGAACATTTGCGCAAATTCTTGGCGGATCCACACCAAACCCTTCATATCGGTTCCCTTGACGGCACGCCCATGAGCTATTGGGAAACCTATTGGGTCCGGGGGGATATTCTCGGAAAACATTATGACTATGACCCCGAAGATCAAGGGATTCATCTTTTGATCGGTCCGCGCTCGTTTTTGGGGAAAGGATATGCTTTACCCCTGTTAAGGGCCATGACGTACCGGTTATTTCAGCATCAACCGACGCAAAAAGTCGTTGCCGAACCGGATATCCGAAATAAAAAAATGATCCATATCTTTGAAAAATGCGGATTTGAATTTCAACGGGAGATTGATTTGCCGGACAAGCGGGCGGCTTTGATGTTTTGCTGCCGGGACACTTTTCAAAGGAGATGGAACCATGGTGAAGCATGAGTCGAATGAGATGTTTGATTTGATCGGTGTCGGGCTTGGTCCCTTCAATTTGGGGCTGGCGGCATTGCTTGATCCCGTGACGGAAGTCAAAGCGGTGTTTTTTGAGCAGAAACCCCGCTTTGACTGGCATCCGGGCCTGTTAATGGAAGGAACCACCTTGCAAGTTCCCTTTTTTGCCGATCTGGTGACGATGGCGGATCCGACCAGCCGCTATACGTTCTTGAATTATCTGAAGGAACAGCAAAGACTTTATCATTTCTACTTTTTGGAGCGCTTTCTGATTCCGCGCCGGGAATACAACGAATATTGCCGTTGGGTGTCACAAAATCTGAAAACCTGCCGGTTCGGGCAAAAAGTGACGAAAATCGACTGGATCGAAGAGAGTGAAACGTACTTCCGCGTGGAAGTCACATCGCCTGCGACCGGACAAACTTCGGTTTATCACGCAAAACACCTGGTGCTCGGCGTCGGCAGTGTTCCCTCTGTTCATCCGGCGTTTCAAGGGTTGCCGGAAGAAGATATTTTTCACTCGGCCCACTTTTTGGAGCGGCTCAACCGGTGCAAAGAAGCCAAATCCATTACCGTGGTCGGATCAGGGCAAAGTGCGGCGGAAGTCTTTTACACCTTGCTTCAGGAACAAAAAAATCACGGCTACCGGCTGGATTGGCTGACCCGTTCCACCGGATTTTTCCCGATGGAGTATTCCAAACTGGGGCTGGAACATTTTTCGCCGGATTACATTCACTACTTTTATTCCCTGCCGCCGGAGGTGAGAGAGGCCCGGTTGAAAACCCAGGATTTGTGGTACAAGGGCATCAGTGCCGCCACCATCGCCGATATTTATGAACTGCTTTACGAACGGACCGTGGGAAATCAAACCGTGCCGGTGCGGATGCTGGCTCAAACGGAAATCCAAAAAATCGAGCCGGTGCCGGGAGAAAAAAGGTATCGCCTGACTTGTCACCACCGCGAGCAAAACAAAACTTTCACGCATGAAAGTGAAGTGGTTGTTTTGGCAACAGGTTACCAGCATCCGATTCCATCCTGTGTCAAAAATTTGTCCGACCTGATTGCCTGGGATGAAAAGCAACGTTATCAGGTGTCATTGGATTACCGGCTCAAAAAGACCAAAGAAACCGAAAACGAGATTTTTGTGCAGAATGCAGAGCTTCATACCCACGGGGTGGGGGCACCGGATCTGGGACTCGGGGCTTACCGGAATTCCGTGATTATCAATACATTGACCGGACGGGAAATTTACCCGGTTCAAAAACGGAATGTTTTTCAGCAATTCGGAGTCCAAGAGGAAATCAACACCACCGGGGATGTACATCAAATATCCTCTTTAACGGTATAAAGGGAGTGATGCAGCATGAATACACTGAAACGTTTTCAACCGGAAACATGGGAGAACGTTTCCCGGAATTTGTTGATCAAGATGATTGCCGAGTTTCTGTATGAAGACATCATTCATCCGGAAATGGAAAAGGCAGACGGGGAGAATCAACGTTGCCGTTTGGAGCTGAAAAGCGGTGTCACATACACTTTCGAAGTGAAAAAACGGTTGTTTGACAGTTACCGTGTCTATGGCGACACCATTTACCGCCAGGAAAACGGGGAGGTGAAGCCAGCCACCAATCCGATTCAATTTTTGCTGGACATCCAAAGCACCATCGGCATGAATTCGATGACGGCGGGGCATTTGATTCGGGAATACACCCACACCCTGGTGGCGGATGCATATATCCTTGAAAAAAAGAAAAACCAACAGCTTGATTTGACCGATTTGGATTATGCCGAGCTGGAAGGAGAAATGGAAGGACATCCGTGGATCACTTACAACAAGGGGAGAATCGGGTTTAGCCATGAAGATTACCTGAAGTATGCCCCGGAACAGAAAAATAAGGCCAAATTGTCCTGGATCGCCGTGCATAAAGAAAGAGCCGATTTTCATTCGGTCGACGGTGTCAAATATGAGGAGCTGGTGAAAAAAGAACTGGGAGAAAAACAAGTGGAATCCTTCCGGCAAGTCCTCATGCAAAACGGATTGGATGACAAAGATTATTACTTCATGCCGGTGCATCCCTGGCAGTGGGATCATTATATTGTTCCATTTTTTGCGGAAGAACTCGCGCAAAACCGGATCGTCCTGCTGGGAACCGGGGAAGATGAATATCTGCCGCAACAATCGATCCGCACCTTTGTCAATACCAGTTCCAAAGAGAAGCATCATGTCAAGTTGCCGATGAGCATTTTAAACACCTTGGTTTACCGCGGATTGCCCGGCGAAAGGACCGTGTTGGCCCCCAAAATCACGGAATATATCTGGAACATATGGAAAAACGATCCGTATTTGCACAAGGAGTGCAGGTTGATCTTGCCGGGGGAAGTGGCCAGCATCAACTACGATCATCCTTATTATGCCAAGCTCCAGGGAGCGCCTTATCAATATTTGGAGATGTTGGGTTGCATTTGGCGGGAAAGCATCTACAACTTTATGGAGGAAGGAGAAAAACCGATTACCCTGGCGGCTCTGTTGCATGTGGACGGGGAAGGAAAACCGTTTGTCTCCCGGTTGGTGGAGAAATCGGGGCTCCGGCTGGATGAATGGCTGGATCGGTTGTTTGAAGCCATTTTGCCGCCGTTGCTCCATTACTTGTATCGCTACGGGGTGGTTTTCTCCCCTCACGGGCAAAACACCATTTTGGTGTTGAAAGACTCCGTTCCGTCCCGCCTGGCGATGAAAGACTTTGTTGATGATGTCAACGTGAGCCGGGAACCCTTGCCGGAATTGAAAGATTTGTCGGAAGACCTGAGACAGGTGTTGCGCAGTGAAGAGCCGGAAGGGCTTTGCCAATTTATTTTCACCGGATTGTTTATCTGCCATATGCGCTATCTGTCGGATTTGTTGGAACAACATCATCAGTATCCGGAGGAAGCATTCTGGAAAAAAGCGCGGGAAACCATCCTGGCTTACCAAAAGCGGTTCCCCGAACTCAAAGAACGTTTCCAATTGTTCGATTTGCTCCGTCCGAAATTCACCAAACTCTGCCTCAACCGCAACCGGATGCTGGATTACGGATATGAAGATGATGTGGACCGTCCTCACGCTTCTGAATACGGAAAAGTGACCAACGCACTGGCTTTGTCTTAAAAAGACGAACCCCGGGGTTTGCCGCTCCGGGGATTTTTTACGTTCAAAAACGGTTTCTTGCCGGTTGATGGGGATAAGTGGTACCATGGGATACCCGGCAAAAATTGAATATCATTAGCAAAGAAGAGGATTGATGGGGTCAAGGACGTTCATCCTGTAACCGGTGTCAAGATGATTGGAAAAGGAGGAAAATCACCATGGTTGAGGGAAGCGGACAGGGTCGGGAATTTAAACCCGTGAGTGACGAAGAGCTTCAAAAGGTTACCGTGGGAAAAGTTGAAACCCCACAATGCAACCATCCATCTCGAGGAGTATGATCCGCGTTGGCCGGAGTTGTTTAAGCGGGAAGCCAAACGAATCCGTTCGGCACTCGGCGACAAGGTGTTGCGTTTGGAGCATGTCGGATCCACCTCCGTGCCGGGACTGTGTGCAAAGCCTGTCATCGACATCCTGCTGGTGGTGAAAGATTCATCGGATGAATCGGCTTATGTCCCGGCGTTGGAGAAAGCCGGTTATCTCTTGCGGATCCGGGAGCCGGAATGGTTTGAGCATCGCCTGTTCAAAGGACCGGATACAGATATCAATCTGCATGTCTTCAGTTTGGGCGCGGAAGAAATTGACCGGATGTTGCGGTTTCGGGATTGGTTGCGTTCCCAAGAAGCAGACCGAAAGAAATATGCCCGAGTCAAACGGAGACTGGCAAAAAAGAAATGGCGGCATATTCAAAACTATGCCGACGCCAAATCGTCCATCATCCGGGAAATCATGGAACGGGCAAATGCAAATACCTGATTTTCTGTAAAGGTGGAGGCGTTGATAAAAAACCCCCTTTCCGGTTTGGAAGAAGGGGGGGTTTTAATTGTCAGGGCTGCCGGCTTGTTGCTGATACATCCGGCGCAACGCTGATTTGTTCACTTTTCCGTTGGCATTACGGGGAAGCAGTTGCCTCAAGAAGAGAACATCCTTGAGTTTGTGGGTGCCGGGTTTTTGGTGCACGGATTGGAGAATCTCTGTTTTTGTAAGGGATGCTCCCTGAGCGGGTTTTACAAAAGCTTAGGGAATTTCCGACCATTGTGGCCGTGAAAAACAAGGAAGCCCCGGCAGGGATACCGGGGCCGGAGAAAGGAAAAAGTTATCCGGCATGGATTTGTTTCAGTTGTCGGTTCAGTTGTTTGGCTTCTTCCAGTGCTCTTTCGTCATGCAGGATTCCGTCGGGTTTGCCTCCGTAACCGATCAAATACCCTTTGAAATCCATGGACATAAACCGGAAGATCAAATCAAACTGTTGCACGAGCGGAAGAGCAAACAACCGGGCGTTTTCCCCGCCGGTGATCACAACGTAAGCCTGTTTTCCGCGCATGGCTTCTTTGAAATCATACCGGGGATCGCGCAAGCTTTGGGACCAGCGGTCAATGAAATTTTTCATGTGCCCGCTCATCCCGTACCAGTATAAAGGCGTCGAAAAGACAATGGCGTCATGCTCCATGACTTGTTGAATGAGGCGGTCATAATCATCATCCACCGGATCAAAGCCGTCGGGGTCATGACGCTGATCCACAATCGGGCGGATGGAGTATTCCCGGAGATAAAGATGCGTTGCCGGTATATCTTCCAGTACATAGTGGGTCAGTTTTTCCGTGTTTCCATTTTTACGTGAACTTCCGTGAATGGCCATCCATTTCATGGGTTTCTTCCTTCCTCTCCAACGTAAAAGTAAGTTGTAACTACAAAATCTTCTACTAAACCCCTGCTTGTCCCTTCTTTTTTCGATTTTTTATGGCATTGGACTTAAACCAGAGGAGGAACATCGGTTTTTCCCTGAGCAAACAGTTCTTTGACCATGTGCTTTGCGTAACCGGCAGCTTGAGCAAAGGTGATCTTGGCCGGCATGGGTGCTTCGTCCGCATCAACCACCACATCGATGATGCAAGGCTTTTTCTGCTTGACTGCTAGCTCAAAGGCCGGAAGCAGTTGATCGGGGGTTTCCACGCGGTAGCCGATCCCGCCGCAGATTTCGGCATAGCGGGCAAAATTCGGGTTGGTCAGATCGGTTCCGAACTCAACATTGCCCATCACTTCCTGTTCAAACTTAATCATGGCGATTTTGTGATTGTTCAAGACCACCACCACGATGGGAAGCTCATATTTGACGGCGGTGACAAAGTCGTTCATCGTCATGCCGAAGCCCCCGTCCCCACAGATGGCGAACACTTGCTTATCCGGATGTGCGATTTTGGATGCAATGGCTCCGGGAAGCCCGCAACCCAAAGTGGCCAGCCATGCGGAGGTGAGAAATTGTTGGCGGATCATGCGGAAATGACGTGCCACCCATACCGTCACATTGCCGACATCCACCGATAAAATGGCATCATCATCGGCGACTTGTTGCAAAGCTTTCAGCACCCGTTGCGGTTTGATCGGAACCTCATCGGCTTCTTCCTGTTTCGCGAGATGATCCCACCAGTCTTTCATCATTTTTTGATGGGTTTCCAAATGGCTGCGGTCCGTTTGATAAGGAACTTGGTCAATGAGCCAGCCCAATGTGTAATCGGCGTCGCCGGCCAGTCCGATATCCACGGGCATGCGTTTTCCGATTTGGGTGGAATCCGTGTCGATTTGAATGGTTTTTGCCTCCCGGGGCAAAAAGCCGGTAAACGGGAACGACGTGCCGGCCAGAATCAGGGTGTCCGCGTTTTGCATGGCTTCATAAGCCGGACGCGTCCCGATCAGCCCCAGACCGCCGAGACAAAGGGGATGTTCATCGGGGATCACGCCTTTGGCCGGCAAACTGAGAATGATGGGCGCGGCCATTTTTTCCGCAAGGTGGATCAGATTTTCTTTTGCATGTTTCGTTCCTTTTCCGGCCAGGATGACCGGCCGTTTCGCTTTTAACAGGATTTCTTTGGCCTGGAGAAGATCGCTTTTATCGGGGCGGATTTCCTGTTTGCAATAAAACGACGTGGTGGTGCGCACTTCCCGTTCCACTTCATAGCGGGGAATGTCGTCCGGAATGGTTAAAACGGCAACCCCTTTTTTGGCATAGGCGGTCCGGATGGCCTGATTGACCACCGCCGGCAGTTGTTCGGCCGACATGATCCGCTGGTTATAAACGGCCACATCGTCAAACAGGCGATCCAGATTGACTTCCTGGAAATAGTCAATACCGATCAAATCGGATTCCACTTGGCCGGTTATGGCCAAAACGGGAGCGTGATCCAACTTGGCGTCATACAATCCGTTCAACAGATGAATGGCCCCCGGTCCGGCAATGGCGGTGCAAACGCCCAATTTTCCGGTCAATTTGGCGTAGGCGGCTGCGGCCAACGCACCGGCTTCTTCATGCCGGACCTGTATAAATTTGATTTTGTCTTTGGCTTTCCGGATCGGCTCGATCAAAGAGTTGATCGAATCCCCGGGCATTCCGTATATATGATCCACTCCCCAATCGATCAGCAGATCAACCAGGTATTCACCGGCTTTTTTTCGGAACATCGAAAAATCCTCCTTCTCGTTCATTCGGTTGTTTTTATTGTGCGCAAGCGGTGATAAAAACATCCTTTGAAACGGAGAAAGAAGGATCATTGCCACGTGTTCCGGCTTTTTCCCTCGCGACGTGCCTGATCTTCCTGAAAACGGTGAAGATGTTCTTCTTCCACCGCCTTGGCCAAGGCTTGTTCCGTGTGCATGAATGCGCGGGTGGCTTCGCGAAGCTTGCGTTCCCATTTCAATTGTTCCAGCCGGTGATGGCGTTCCACCTCTTTGTTGCCTTGATGTTTGGCGCGCTGCATTTCATCCAGATGATAAAACATTTGTTTTTCGCATTCTTCGATATCCCGTTTGATCTCTTCGATCAATAAGCGGTATCTGCGGACTGACATATGATACTCCTTTTTGGAATGGTTTTCCAATGATTTCTCTTTTGGAAGGAATGATCCCTGCATGGGTCGCGCTCGTGTTATGAATTTGCCGTTTTCGGGAGGGTGCTGAAAAGCCGAAGCCGGTTCGTTTATAATAAAATTAAGAAAAGAGGGAGAATGAGAGCCGTTATGAAAGAAAGTTATTTGCTGCGCAAAATTGTGATATCCCGTACAGAGATCCCGTTTTTGCACGGGCAATTGATTTATGATTATGAAGAGAGTTCCGGCCATATCGAGCTGATCGTGGAATCGGTATCGGACCAGGTGCAAAAAGTCCTGAAATCAGAACCCAAGTTTAAGATTCCCGTTTCTTGCGTGACGCAGGAATTTTACCGCATGGAAGGATTGACCCGGTGTTTTCAGGTTTATGAAAACCGGTTTCAATTGCAATTTCCATTGGATACCAAACTGAACAAAGAGGCGTTTTCCATGAGCGAACTGTTGCAGCCGTATGAACTGGTGGAGTTGGAGTATAAGGGCCAAACGTATCGCGGATATTTGGCCAATTGGTCCCATGACGGAAACATGGTTGCGCTCAAAGACCGGGAAACCATGCAAATCCGGCTTTTCCCCTTATCCGGCGTGAAAATCACCTTGTTGGACAGCGGTTTAAAAGGATGAATCATTGACTCCGATAAAGGAAAAAAAGACATCCCAACTGCGGATGTCTTTTTTTGAAATCTTTCATCTTTTCTGAGTCGGGAGCACCATAGCCTCGTTCTTGGAAGCAATACCAATCGCCGTCCTTCCCGATATATTCATAATCAAAGGCGGAGGGAGTCATCTCTGTGACTTTTGCCCGCCAAATGTGATACGATTGCTCCGGAGGCTTTGGATGATTCGTTCATCGATGCGTTTGAAGCCGTGAAACCATTGAAGCAGATGATGGATGAGAAACCGAAAGAGGTGACTTGATGACCTGGATTGATATTTCCCAGCCCCTTCATTCCGGAATCCCGGTGTGGCCGGGAGATGCCCCGTTTCAATATGAATTCATTTCTACCAAAGAAGAAAGCGGATCGGTCCATGTCGGCCAAGTGCAAATGAGTACCCATACCGGGACTCATATTGATGCCCCTTTTCACTTTGACGATGCGGGGAGCAAGGTGCATGAATTGGATGTGAATCTTTATATCGGCAAAGCCAGGGTCATTCATTTGCCGGGAAGAGAAAAAATCAAGGCGGAAGACTTGATGGAAAAAGAATGGGGCGGAATCAGCCGCCTTCTGATCCGGACCGATTCGTGGCGGGACCGGAACGTGTTTCCCGAAGAAATTTGTCATTTGGATCCGGATACGGTCCCGTATCTGAAGAAACAGGGGATCCGCCTGATCGGGCTGGATGTTCCGTCCGTGGATCCGATCGACAGCAAGACGTTGCCGGCACACCATGCTTTATGGGATGCTGGCATCCACATTTTGGAGGGGGCGGTTTTGGACAACGTGGAAGAAGGGATCTATGAATTGATCGCTTTGCCGCTTCCCATTCTCGGAGGGGACGGGAGCCCGGTCAGGGCCGTGATTCGCCCGGTGGCAGAACCCCTTTGAAGCGGCAAAAAGAGGCGGAGCATTTCCGCCTCTTTTTTTCAGGAGAAGTTTTCGTTGATCAGCGTGACTTTTCCAACTGCTTGGCCCGATTCGAGTCGTCGATGGGCTTCGGCCACTTGAGCAAAAGCGTAAGTTTTTTCATCCAACAACGGCTTGATTTTTCCTTCGTCCACCCACCGGCTGATTTGTCTCAAGATTTCACCGTGGCGTTGCAGGCCTTTGCCGGTGAGAATCGGGAGGATCATAAAGACGGCATGCAAGGTCAAACCTTTGTTGTGCATGAGGGACAAATCATGCGTGGAACGGGCCGCGATGGTGACGACATGGCCGTGGATTTTGACTGCTTGCAGAGAGCGATCGATATTGGCTCCGCCAACGGTGTCGATCACCACGTCAAAGCCTTCGCCGCCGGTATATTGTTTGACATAGTCATCCACTTCGCTTTGCCGGTAAAAAATGGGGTGATCGGCTCCCAACCTTTTGGCGATTTCTGCTTTCCGGTCTGTGGAGACGGTGGTATGTACCGTGGCACCGGTGAGTTTGGCCAGTTGCAGGGCAATATGGCCGACGCCCCCGGTTCCGGCATGAACCAACACGTTTTGCCCTTCCTGAATCCGTCCCCGTTCAAAAACGGCTTCCCAAGCGGTGATCGACACCAGAGGAAGGGCGGCCGCTTCTTGGAAGGAGAGCGTGCGGGGTTTTGGCGCCACCAGTTCTTCACGGACGAGCAGGTAATCGGCCAGAGCTCCGCCATGCGTGTTTTTAACCCCTCCGGCACAGGCAAAAACCTCATCCCCGACTTGAAAAGAGGTGACCCCTGCGCCGGTTTCTTCAATAACACCGGCCACATCGCCGTGTAAAACGGCCGGCAGCCCGGGGGCAACATTCGGCACGGCTCCGCTTCGGATTTTTGTATCAATCGGATTGACACTGGTGGCGGCAACGCGGATCAGGACATGGCCGGGCAACACCGCCGGACGCTGGAGAGTTGCCGGTTCAAACACATCCGGGGAACCGAATTGGCGGATGATTTGTGCATGCATGGTTTTCTCCTCCTTTATTTTTTAACAAATATAACATATCTTTGGTGTGAGAAGGAGGAGGATCACTCGTCTTTGGTTTTGACACCGTAGTCCCGCAAATTGAGATCGACTTTAATGCGAATCGGAACATCGGCAAACCATTTTTCTTCCCATTCATTCTTGATGCGGTGCCACAATTTGTTGTCATGGATGCGGAGGGCGTCTCCGAAACCGGCCACATCAGCCTGATAAATTTTTTGCATTTTATACAATGCCGAACGCATTTGATGGACGATTTTTTCTTCTGCCTTTTGTTCCAAGCGTTCAAGAAATTTCGGATCTGTGGCGTCGTCTTCTTCAATCCAGTCTTCCGTCAAATAGCCTTCGGTTTTTACGTGGACATCAAAAGAAATTTTGTCACCTTCCACACGGGGTTTGATTTTGCTGGACATGTTAAAAATCCTGACGGCGAAAATGGCTTGATCCTCATCATAAACGTTTAACACGCCGCCTCCCTTTTTTCCGGTAATCCAGTTGACCCCGGCGATGTCTTCGGAATTCATGTAACCGATCATTTTCTTGTTTCTCCCGCTGATGACAGCAGCATCTTCCAGTACGATTTCATTATTTTTTTTGGCGATGCAGGGAAGCAAAAAGCTTTGGTTGCTTGCCAAAAATCTTCCTGCTCTTCCATACGTCACCGGTTCCAATATCCGAAGTGAATATTTGGTGTTGTCTGCGATACTGAGAATTTTAAAAGCCGGCAATTCATTGCCTTGGCCTTTTTCCTCGCCCTCCAGAAACTTTCCCGCTTTTCCTTTCGTGCACAGGATGGTGCTGCTTAAGCGGACGTACGGGCCTCGAAACAGATAGCCCAGCATGTTTCGAAAATTCATTCGCTTGGCCAATTCTTCCCCGATCAACGTGATCTTCAGGTGTTGTCCAATGAGCGGACCCCGGTTGAATAAAGCGACTTCCACAGCCATCTTGCCTAAGGTGTTGCCGGTGATCGTTGTATTTTCATAATCGATTGTCCCTTCTCCGCTGGAGGGTTGTTTCGGATCCATAATTTGAAGGGTGGCGTTGATCACCGGTTTTTCCCCTTCAATCCGGACTTCACCGGTCTCTGTGTCACCCAGATCAAGGGCCAGTCCGATATTGGCTGAAGTTTCTTCAATATCCCGGTAGTCCCAACAGCCTGTGAGCATGATCAGGCTTACGAGAATCAAACTGACAAACAGTCGCCTTTTTCCGTTCATGTTGACCTCCGTTAATTATGGTGTCTTGAACGCCGGTTGCGGATCCAGGCAACCACCAGTGCGATCGGCACAATGATGAAGACCACGAAGAGCTCGATGTGCACCAAAATGGTGCCCAGGTTAAAAAATTCATTGATATCCGCCGGCAGGAATGCGATCAAAAAGATCAAGGGAGAGACTCCGTAGATAAAAAAACGGATGTTTTTTCCGGTAATTTGGGAAATCCCCAGACAAAAGATGTATTGCATGCTCACATAGGTGGCGAAGATTTGCAAGATCCAGACGGCCAGCAAAAACACTTCATATCGTTCGAAAAATATGCCTGTCAGTTCGTAGGAGCGGATTAATTCAATGGTCGGAAAAGTGAGGGTGATCGTCTGATCCGGTCCCAATCCGCCCACCACGACAATCACAATGACAACGTAAAAGAGTGCGGGCACCAAAATCCCGGCGGAAATCGCTTTCCATGCTTCTTTTTTTCGTTGCATGAATGCGTTTAACACCAACATGAATTCATAACCTGAAAACGTCAGGGATGAACCGTGAATCCCTTTGATCACCGGTTCCACCCCCATTCCCATGACCGGCAGAATGTTTCGCCATTCAAACACTTTAAAGCTGGTGGCCAATACGACAAAGAAAAAGAAGAGAGTGATGGGAAGCAAAATTTCAAACATCCGGGCGACGGCAACGATTCCGCCGGTCATCAGATAAATCCCGACAAACACCATGAGCGATATGGATACAGCCGGCGGGGTGTTGGGAAGCAAATGGAAGTGTGTCACCTCGGCCATGCCTCTCAATTCATAGCCGGCAGTGATAAAAAGATATGAGAGAAAGATCAAATTGGCCAAATTGCCGATCCATTTGCCAAAGATTTGCGTGCTGTATTGAAAAAAAGTTTGATCCGGATAATACCGGTTCAACCGGATAATCAACCATCCCATCAACAGAAGAATCAGGGTTGCAAGAATGACCGAAATCCAACCGTCCTGTCCTTGTGTGTCTTCCGTGACATTCCGGGGAAGGGTTAGGACGCCCATTCCCAGAATGACCGAGGCGATGAATATCGATGTTTGAATGGTGGTGATCTGTTTCCGATTGCTGTCTAGCATCACGACACATCCTTCATTGTTTTTGCCGGACCGGGTCTTGGGGTTTTAAGGTGACCGGACGGCGGTTTGTGCGACTCAGCGGCGACCGGAACAAAATGTCTTTCCAATCTTGGGTTCGTATGGGGACAATCGGTGCCAAGTAAGGGAATCCGAAGCTTTCCAAGCGGACGAGATGAGTCATTGTTAACAAGAAAAAGATGATGATCCCGTACAAACCGAAAAAGGCGGCAAATAACATGAGCACAAAGCGCAAATACCGGAGAGCGATCCCGGCGTTATATTGGGGGATGGCAAAGGATGAGATCGCTGTCACCGCAACCACCACCAACAAGATGGGACTGACAATGCCAGCTTGCGCAGCGGATTCCCCGATCACCAACCCGCCGACAATACCCACGGTCTGGCCGACCGATTTGGGAAGACGGAGCCCGGCTTCCCGCAACACTTCAACTGCCACTTCCATAAACAACGCCTCCAAAACCGACGGGAAAGGCACACCTTCCCGGGTGGCGGCAATGCTCATCGCCAGCCTTGTCGGGATCAGCCCTTGATGGAAGGAGGTAAAGGCGATATAGAAAGCCGGCAGGGAAATCGACAGAAAAGCAGACATGTACCGCAAGTAACGTAGCAGGATCCCCGGAATCCAACGGGTGTAGTAGTCTTCCGGCGATTGCAAAAACATCCAAAACGTGACAGGTACAATCAGGGCAAAGGAGGTCCCGTCCAGAAGTATCGCCACCCGTCCTTCTGTCAGCGCCCCCGCCACCCGGTCCGGACGTTCGGTGTCTTGCACTTGCGGAAATGGAGAAAAGGTGTTGTCTTCGATCAAATGCTCAATATAACTGGTGTCCAATACTTCATCGATGTCGATCTCTTTTATGCGTTGATCCACCGTTTTGACCAATTCCGGGTCTGCGAGGTCCTGGATGTAGACGACTGACGCTTTGCGCTGTGTCCGCCTTCCGAGAACATAGGACTTATAAGTAAGATTCGGCGTGGCCAAACTTTGCCGGAGCAGCGCCAAATTGACTTCCAGCGAGTTGGTGAAACCGATTTGGGGTCCCCGGACAATTGCTTCGGTTTCGGAGGGTCCCAAGCTGGTTGTCAACTTCTTGCTAGTGGCCATTACAATTGCTTGGTCGCATCCGTCCACCAACACCGCCGTGGATCCCCGGATCAAATGCGTGAAAATCTCCGAATAGCTTTGGATTACTTTGAGCTTATAGAAACTTAAAACGTGGTTTTTGATAAAGTGGATGATTTCATCTGACTGGATGAATCCGGTCTCCCGGGTGGAAAATTCATCCCAGTTGTGCATCAACCGGTCAAGAATTTGTTCGCTGATGATTTTTTCATCCACCATTTCTTTCATAAACAAACAGGCCGCCTGGATGTTGGTCCCGCCGATTCGAAAGGAACGGATGGTCAAGTCCGGATGTTGTTCTGTCAGTTTGTTGAAATAATTCACATTGGTTTCAAGGTTGTTTTTCAAACGATCCGTATCGGCTGATTGTTTGTTTTCATGTATGTCTTTTTTCCGTTTCCGGTAGAAATGGCGCTTGATCAACGTCAGTCATCCTTTCATGAACGAATCCATTGAAAGAGGCGGGTCACGGCACAAGGAATCACGAGAATCAATATGGCAAAAATGAATATTTTCTTATCCGGAATATGCTCCACGATAAATTCCCACATGGTATCACCTTCATGGTTAGTGTGTTTCAATGTTTTGTTTTTCATGCGCAAAAAAAGACGGCCGGACATGGGCCGTCACAGATTTTGTGAGAAAGGATCTTAAATCTTATATTGTTAATCCTTAGCTTGGCAATATTGTGCCTCTTTTCCGATGACCCGATAGGGACAATCGGCTTGTTCCGCCAGATAAAGAGCCGCTTCCCGGTTCCGTTCCGTTTCGCGTTCAATGACTTCATCCGGTGGATAAAAGCCTCCGCCGGAGGTTCCTTTCGGATACATTTCAAACGTGAAGGCGAAGATGTTATGTTCGCCGTATGCCCAGTCGGTCATGTCTCCATCCGTGATGTACAAGTCGCTGGATTGTTGGGGGGTGTAACCGTTGGTTTCAGCCATGGCTTCCCCCATGGTTTTAAATACCTGATAATCATCAGCGCTCATGTCATCCGGGGTGTTTTCGTAGGTGTATCCGTAGGGCCACAAGATCAATTCGCTGTAGGTGTGAAAACTGATGGCCGTTTTGATTTGCTGTTCCCCGTTGATCACCCGGCTGTTGACGAAATCGCGGAGAGCAGCGGTTTCCGGTGCGGAAAAAGGAGCTTGTCCGCGATAGGTTTCACTGGACGGATTGCTGCTGGAACCTCCGCAACAACCCCACTGGTAACCGTAGTTCCGGTTCAAGTCGGTGCCGATGGAGGAAGATCCGCTGTTGGGCTGGCGATTTTTGCGCCAGTATTGGTATTTGCCGGTGGAGATGTCGTACTCTCCCCCGTCGGGGTTCATATTAAAGAGGATGTAGATTTCCCGGGAATCGACAATCTCTTTGATTCTCGGATCGGTGGCATAATTGTCGGTGTACAGGTGGAGCAGATAAAGAGCCATTTCAACGGTTAAATGTTCGCGGGCATGATGCAGGGAGGCGTAGAGAACTTCCGGCTCGTCTTCATCCTCTTGAACGTTGTCGCTGATCTTCACCGCCCACAGGTCACGGTTTTCATATGATTTTCCAATGCTGAATTTGCGGACGATGTCGCCGTGATCGGAAACGGCTTGATCAATCTCTTTTACCATTTTGTCATAGTTGTGGTAGCGGGAGTCGGCATCGGGGAAATCGAGGGTTCCCAACACCGGCTCGGCTTTGGGTTGAAAGCCTTTTTCTTTCAGGCTTTTCAGTTCCGTGTCGGTTGCAAGCACTCTCACATAATCCGCTCCGACCTCTTCGATGGATGCACCGGTCCGGGCAATTTCGGTTCGTTGTTCTTTGCTTTTGACTTCAGGGATGTGGTAGAATCCGGTGGTGGAAAAACGGTTTTCATCCAAGGATTCTGTTGCGCTGTTGACAAAGCCGGTCATCGGAAAGGCCGCCAAAAGCATCAGGGAGACAGTCAGGGAAAACCACCGTTTTTTACGGGAAAGCATGGGAACAAAGGCACTCCTTTCAAAAATATAATGAATTGGATAAAGATTGAAACTATTCAATTGATAAAAGAAGGCAATCTTTATCCATATGAATAATTCTATGTAAAAATATCAAAACCTTCTGAAATTCTTTTTTCTTGCATACTAAAAGGCAGGTGCTTTTGGTTTGGTCCTGGTGTTGTTTCACAGAGGATTAACCAAAGGCACCTGCCTTCATCTCCTGATCAGAACTTTGATCGGTACTCAAAGTTTCATCAACCTCGATTCATCAGATTTTAAAGTTCCAATATCATTTTGGCAATCGTCATGTAAATGATCAATCCGGTTCCATCCACCAAGGTGCTGATCAATGGTCCGGAAACGACCGCCGGGTCTGCTTTCAGCCGGCTCAGGATCAGTGGCAATGCTGCGGAAACCACGGACGACCAGATGACAATAAACATCGCAGCCAACGCGACCACATAAGCCACGTCAAAGGTGACGCCCATGATCCAAGCCCGGATAAAGCCGATCAGTCCCAGCGACATGCCGAGAAACATTCCGGTGAGGAGTTCTTTTTTGATGACACGGAACAAATCTTGAAACTTGACTTCCCCGACACCGAGGGCCCGGATCAGTGTGGTGACAATTTGCGAACCGGTGTTTCCGCCTGTCCCGATTAACAAAGGGATAAAAAAGGATAGGGCAACCACTTGATCCAGCGTGCTCTGGTAACTTTCCAAAACTGTTGCGGTATAAGCACCTCCGACAAACAAAATGAAGAGCCAGACAATCCGTTTCCGGTATAAACTCCAGATGGAGGTTTTGAAGTAAGGTTCGGTCAACGGTTGGCTTCCTCCGATTTTTTGGATGTCTTCGGTTGCTTCTTCCTGAATGACCTCGACCACATCATCGTAGGTGACGATTCCGATCAACCGGTGTTGCCGGTCCACGACGGGTACGGCATAAAAACCGTAACGGGACAAAACCGATGCGACCTCTTCCTGTCCGGTTTCGGCCGGAACGGAAATGATATCGGTTTTGGCGATGTCGGAAAGCGGGGTTTTCGGATCGGCCAAAATGATTTCTTTGAGTGAAGCCACGCCAAAAAGTTTGCCACGTTGGTCGGTGACATAGATGTAGGAGACAATCTCCGCTTCATAACCCACTTTCCGGATGTGCCGGATGGTTTGTTCCCCCGTCCAATAGGCCCGGGCCGATACATAATCCACTGTCATCAAGCCGCCGGCCGTATCCTCCGGATAAGTCATTAGCTGTTTGATCTTTTTCCGGTAATCCGCCGGGAGCAGCCGTTGCAACTTTTCGGCTTGCAGCGGGTGGATGGCGAGCAGGAGGTCCACCACCATGTCACTGGACATTTGCTTGATCAATAACGAGGTGACCGTTTCGTCCATGCGGCTCAGCAACTCATAGGTTCTTTCCGGCTCGAGATATTCCAAAACTTCCGCGGCATGAGCCAAAGATAAATGGGTGATGAGTTCCCGTTGGAGATCCACATCCAAATCTCGGAAAATCTCGGCCAAATCGTATGGTTGCATTTGGCGCAAAAGCTCCAACAAGCGCGTTTCTTTTTTTTCGGAGCAGAACAGGTTTTGCAACTCTTCCTTGACGAAAGCTGCTTGACTCATCTCGTTTCCCCCCTTTTATAAAATAAAAAACTCCCACTGACGATGAGAGCGGGAGACAGAGCAAAACAAGCCCATTGAAGCATGAGCCGGCCTTTATCTCCCTCATCGAGCTTTGGCACTGCACGGCATAGGTTGTAACAACCAGCTACATTAGAAAAGACCTTCGTTCCGATCTTTTCTGCTGACCCATTGGCGTCTCTCGACATTTTTGGGCAGTAGCGTATCTCCGAACAGGAACCTCACCTAACAGAGATAAAACCATGACAATATAAGGTTTTGAACGTTGTCAAGTATAACGCTTGGCAGAAAGGGTTGTCAATTGATCTTGTGTTGAAATTTCTTAAAGGACATATTGTCATTATATTTTATTAAACAAGGGCGGGGAGGGTGCCATCCTGCAACCGGAAAGATTGAATTTTTACGGAAAATTTAGTAAAATATACTTATATATTAATATAAATTTCGTTCTTCCATGAAAGCAGTCGTTCCAGTTCTATGTGGGTCTGAATCAGATATAGAAAGGAATTCCTTTTCGGGAAGGAGATGCGAGATGAGTGTGGACCACAAGGCGTTGGAACGGGCGATTGCCGAAATTACAGAGATAGCCAAGGGTTTCGGGCTTGATTTTTATCCGATGAGATACGAAATTTGTCCGGCAGACATTATATATACTTTTGGTGCCTATGGCATGCCGACGCGGTTTTCACATTGGAGCTTCGGCAAAGCTTTTCACAAAATGAAACTGCAATACGATTTAAATTTAAGCAAAATTTATGAATTGGTCATTAACTCTAATCCTTGCTATGCTTTTTTGCTCAAGGGAAACAGCTTGACGCAAAACAAAATGATCGTGGCTCATGTCCTGGCGCATTGCGACTTTTTTAAGAACAACGTCCGTTTTTCGGCAACTTCCAGAGACATGGTGGAGACAATGGCCGCCAGCGCGGAGCGGATCCGCCAATATGAAATGAAGTACGGGAAAGAAGTGGTGGAGGAATTTTTGGATCATGCCCTCGCCATTCAAGAGCACATCAATCCGAGCCTGTTGGATTTAAAAGCCAACCGGAAGAAAGCGAATCCGTCAACCCCTTCCAAACCTTCCACTCCTTATGATGACTTGTGGGAATTGGATCAACCGGAAAAACACCCGAAGCCTTCTCCAAAAAAGAAACAATTCCCTGAACAGCCGGAAAAAGATTTGGTTCTGTTTTT
Source organism: Thermoactinomyces intermedius (assembly GCF_013912365.1). Lineage (NCBI taxonomy): Bacteria > Bacillati > Bacillota > Bacilli > Caryophanales > Thermoactinomycetaceae > Thermoactinomyces > Thermoactinomyces intermedius. Next base: position 30,017 of record NZ_JACETT010000039.1, on the reverse strand, counting down.
GATGAAACACAGCCGGGTGCTGGAAGATTGGCATCAGGACATTTTGACCATTTTGCGCAATGAGATGTTGTATTTCTGGCCGCAGCTGGAAACCAAAATCATGAATGAAGGTTGGGCCTCCTACTGGCACATCCGCATCATGCGCGAGTTGGATTTGAATGAAGAAGAGGCGATTGAATTTGCCGGTTTGAATGCCTCTGTCTTGCAACCTTCCAAAACATCCATCAATCCGTATTACCTGGGATTGAAGATGTTTGAAGACATTGAACGCCGGTGGGATCATCCAACCGAAAAAGAGCAGAGGGAGTTGGGGATGAAGCCCGGGCAAGGGCGGAAAAAAATCTTTGAAGTCCGTGAGTTGGATTCCGATATTTCCTTTTTGCGGAATTACCTGACCGAAGAGTTGGTGGAAAAACTGGATTTGTATGTATTCCAACGCAAAGGCGACGAGTGGAAAATCACGGACAAAAACTGGGAGTCGGTCCGGGATGAGCTGGTGATGAGCCGGATCAACGGGGGACATCCGTTCATTGTGGTGAAAGACGGGGATTATGCGGAAAACGGAGGGTTGTATTTGCTCCACCGGTATGAAGGCGTTGAGTTGGATACGAAATATCTGGAAAAAACGTTGCCGCATGTTTATGCATTATGGGGCCGCCCGGTCTATCTGGAGACGGTGATTGAAGAGAGAAAAGTGGTTTTTTGTTATAACGGGAAAAAATGCACACGGCGTTTTATGTAAAAAAATGTCCGCTTCAAATCGGGATTGAAGCGGACATTTTGTTTATTCACCGGAATGCGGCTCCTTTTGTTGAACATCTTCGGTTCCGGTTTCCGGCTCCTCTTCACTCCGGGTTTCCATTTCCTCTTCGCCCGGCGATTCCGTTTCTTCTTCCTCCAGCGGTTTTTCTTCCACGGCTGTTTCGGTGTCCGCGATATCCGTTGCGGAGGAAATGGTTAACGGGAGGAAGGGTTGAACCGGATCATAGGATAATGGGCTGTGGTTTGGTTCGTTTTCTTCTTCCTGTTCCACCGCTTTGGGATGTGGGTCGGCATTTGTGTTATCCGGTTTTTCCTCTTCATTGGCGACATCGTCCGTGTCTGTAACCGGGATGGCGGCAGGGATGTCATCCGCCGGGGTTTGCTGTGCGAACCAGTGAAGCAATCCTTCAATGGCGGTCGTGGATTCATGGATGCGGTCAATTTGGATCACAAAGTGGTCGGCGTGATTTTCTTTCAGTGTCACCAAGCATCCCGGTTGATTGGTGATGGCTGTGACGGCATAGGACGGTTCGATCGGAGTGGACAGAGGGATTTTAAATGTCCGTCCGGACACATTTTCTTCCAGTTGGAAACGGGCAATGCCTGAAGCCGTGGCGGGTTGTTCATCCGCAAGGAGCGGACGGAAATTCAATTTCTCCAAGCCGATGCTTTGATCCGCGATTTTTTCGGTGGTCACTGCTTGGTCCGTCAGATGTTCCGCAGAAATGGCGCCGGATTCAATGTGTGTTCCCTGGATTTGTTTTTTGGCGATGTGGCAGGACAAAATCGCATCATCGTTGATATGGCGGGGGAAGATGGACTGGGATGCCAACTTGTCGGAATGAACGGCTTGATCTTGAAGCAGATCGGTTGAAATGGCTCCTTGCTCAATGTGCATTTCCTGGATTTGCCGTTGGGCAATGTGCCAAGAGCGCACGGAATCATCTGCGATATGGCGCGGCAAGATGGAATGCGAAGCCAGTTTGCCGGCATCGACCGCGTCATCTTGAAGATGGGCTTTGGTGATGGCTTCTTCTTGGATGTGCCGGCCGGAGACGGCCGTATCTTCAATATGGTGGCCTTGGATTTGCTCTTTTTCAATGTGCCGGGACAAAACGGCACCGGCTGAAATGTGCGGGGACAAGATTGCATTTTGGGCCAGATGGCGGGCCGCGATGGCTTCATCCTGGATGTGTCCGGATGCCACGGATTGTTCCGCGATATGCTTCGACTCGATTTGCTTTTCCTGAATATGCCCGGATTGAATGGCCTCTTCTTGGATGTGCCGGCCGGAGACGGCTGTATCTTCAATATGGTGGCCTTGGATCTGTTCTTTTCTGATATGACGTGACAAAACGGCACCGGCTGAGATGTGCAATGACCCGACAGCTTCCTCGTTCAGATGATGTTCGCAAATCGAGTTTTCATCCAGGTGTCCGCTTTGGATCTGTTGTTCCCCGATGTGGTGAGACAAAACGGATGCGGCGGACAGATGCCGGGACGATATGGAGTCGGATGTCAAATGCCGGGAAGAAACCGTTTCATCACAGAGCAGCTCCCCGGAAATGGATTGTTCCTGAATGTGCCGGGCGCTGATTTGCTTATCCTGAATATGCTCGGCGTTGACGGCTTTATCTTGAATATGACGGGATTTGATCTGGTGATTGGCGATTTTTTCGCTGACGATGGCATGGTCTTTTAAATGGTCCGTGTGAATTTCGCCGTGTTTCAGATGTTTTGCGTTGATTGCCCCGTCCTCAATGTGATTTTCGCCGATGGATTGGTCTTGCAGATGGTGGCTTTGGATCTGCTTTTCCCCGATATGCCGGGATAATACGGCTTCAGCGTCAAGATGTCGGGATTCGACCGATTTTTCTCCAAGGTTGCGGGCATGGATCGCTTCATTTTGGATCAGTTCGTTGGAAATGGACTGGTCTTTGATGTGCTCCGGACCAATTTGTTTTTCCCGGATGTGGCGGGAGGTGACGGATTCGCTGTGGAGATGGCGGGAATCGATTTCGCCTTCTCCGATTTTTTCTGCGGTCACTGCTTGATCTTTCAAATGCCGTGTGTGAATTTGCCCGTTTTTGATGTGATGGTCCTCAATGGACTGATCCGCAATATGTTGGTTTTCGATGACGGAGTGGTCCAGTTTTTCTTTGGTGATGGCTCCGTCGACGATGTGGGTGGACTGGACGGAAAAAGGTGCGATGTGATGGCCGCTGATGGTGGCGGATCCGATGTGTTTTCCCTGAATGCTTTCATTGGCCAGTTTATCCCCGTAGACGGATTCGTCCGCCAGATGTTTGTGTTGGATTTGCCCCCGGTCAATGTGTCTGGACTGGATGATCTGTTCTCCCAGATGTTCCCGCAAAATGGTGTGGTGTCCGATTTTTTCGGACGTGACGCATCCGTTGGCCAGTTTGTTCGAAGTGATGGCAAAGTCGTTGATTTTGTCGGTGGATACCGATTCCGGAGCCAGTTTGGAAGTGGAAATCGAATGGTCGATCAACTTGGAACCGGAAATGGAATGATTGGCCAAATGTTGCTCATTGATGCTTGCTTCCTGGATGTGGCGTTTGTTGATGCTGTTTTCTTGCAGGTGTTCTTCGCCGATGATTTTCCTGTTCAGATGTTTTTCCTGAATGGCGCCTTCGGCAATGGCTTCGGCATGGACACTGTTTGGGGCGATGTGTTGTTCTTTGACGGAATCCGGGGTCAAATGTTCATGGGTGATGATGCCCGGCTGCAAATGATCTTTGTGAATGGATTGATTTCGGATTTGTTGTCCGGTGATGGATTGATGGGTGATTTTTTCCCCCGGGATGGATTGTTCCCCGAAATGGTGGGGGCTGATGGCTTTTTCCTGAATGTGGGAACCTTGAATGGAGCCGGGTTGAATGTGTTGGGATTCGATGGATTGAGATGCGATTTTGTCGCTGGTGACAGCGCCGTTTTGCAATTTGCTTTCGGAGACGGATTCATCGGCCAGTTTTGCTTGGTTCACGACTTCGTTTTCCAAATGAATGGTGCGGATGGAACCGCTTTTTAATTTTTCGCCGCTGATGGACTGATCGGCCAAATGCTCATTTAAAATATGGCCCAGTGACAAATGTTTGCTTTGGATCGAGCGTTCTTTGAGTTTGCTTTCATTGATGCTGCCGTCTGATAATTTGCTGCCGGGAATTTCATTGTCTTTAATGTGTTTGGCTTGAATGGAATCTTTTTTGATGTGGCTTCCTTCAATGGAATCATGATCCAGATGGAAGGAGCGGACTGCATTTTTGGCAATTTTTTGTGAGGTGACGGCTTCATTTTTCAATTTGGATTCGGTTACGGCCGCCTGTTCAAGGTGATCGGTGCCAATGCTGTCCGGTTTGATCTTTTTCCCGCTGATCGACTGGTTGGCGATTTTTTCCTCCGTGACGGCGGCGTCGGCGATGTCATTGGTGTAAATCGGCGAATGGCTTTGCCGGGTCTGGGTGGATGAAGTTTTTAAAGGTTTGGATAAATCGGACAGTTCCGCGGTGTTTTCCATGTCTTCCAACAGACCGGTTTTGTTCCGTTTCTTTTTCAATTCTGCTTGCTCCAATTGAATGAGTTCCTCCAAAATTCGTTCATCGGCCATGTAAGGAGAGGGACGTTCCCTTTTTTTGGCTGAATGAGACTTTCTCTTCTTCAAAGGTCGTACTCCTTTCTATCGGGCATTTTCCACTCTCTTTTAGGTATATGCATCAAAATGAAAAATGGAAACATGTCAAATCAAAATCGCACAACGCCAGTATTCATCGGGTTTCCTAAGAATAACCATTTATTACATATTAAAGGAGCGTGGATTTATGTTAGTATGAACCTAGCTTTGGGAGCGGCAAAAATGGAAGAGGAGGATTTGATGCAAAACAGTAAAAAATTTATTAAATTGGGAATTACTGTCGCAGCATCTCTTGTGATTTCTACAGGACTTCCGGCAGGCATCACACATGCCGCCACTTTGGAAACGGCCAACCATTCCTTGATTTCCCAGATTTTCAAACAGTTTGGTTGGGCGTTCAAGGGAAAAACGGCAAATGCACAGCCTGAAAATCCGGAAGCTTCAGAACCGTCCGGACAAACCACGGTTCCTGAAAACCAAACTGGACAAGCACCGTCCGATAACGGGCAAACGGATACAGAACAAACAGCTACGACCAAAGCAGACCAGATTATTGCAACAGGAGAAAAATATTTGGGAACACCTTACCAGTTTGGCGCTAAATCAGGACAAACCAAAACCTTTGATTGTTCTTCTTTCGTTCAACATGTGTTTAAAGAAAACGGCATTGATCTGCCGCGCACTTCCCGTCAACAAGCAACGGTTGGACAAACGGTTCCTTTCAGTGAAATCCAAAAGGGGGATTTGTTGTTCTTTGAGCTGAGCAGCAATCCGGGCCGGATCGGCCATGTGGGCATTTATGCCGGGAACAACAAAATCTTGCATACCTGGGGACCGGGTGGTGTCCGGTATGACGATTTGTCCGACCGCTGGTTGAAAGAAGGGTTTGTCAAAGCCCAACGTGTGATTCAGTAAACGTGTGATTCGGTAAATTCGGAAAAAACATCCGTTGAAAATATTCGTTGTCGCTCCAACGAATGAAAATGACTGCTCAGATCTTGTTTCTGAGCAGTCATTTGTTTAATTTTCCGGAACCGGGATTCTGACAGACGGTTCGGATTTCTTCAACACGTCCGCCGGATCGAAATTTCCCCCGCCCAGCCAGAGGGTGTCTTTTCCGGTCGGGCCTTTACATAGCGAAAAAGCCATCAATCCGCATGAAAAACACAGTTTTAAGCTGGGGATGTTGTCGGAAGCGACCCGGGCATATACTTTCCCCAAGGATTGGATCGCTTGCTTCAAAAGTTGTTCTCCCACCCCTCTTTGGCGGTAATCCGGATGGACTGCGATAAAAGATTCTTCGATTCCGTAGTTTCCAAAGACAATGATTCCCGCCACTTTTTTTTCGTCATAAGCAGCGGCGATATAAGTTCCTTCCTTCAATTCTTCAGGCGTTAACCGGTGGAACCACCGCATGGCCTGATGGGTGATTCTCCCGTCTCCGTACCGCCTCAAAAAGCGGAGCAGGGGTTTTCGGATCCGCTCCAGCGATTGTGGCGGAAAGGCGTGAATTTTCATGTGGCCGTCCCCTCCGATGTATGCGAAAATCCGCTCAGGTACAATGAGTATTCAATCAAACGGCGCAAAGACCGTCTCCGGATGTTGGGTTCGTCAAATTTCATCGGCTTGGAATTGGCCTCAAAGATCCAAAGGGTTCCGTCTTCTTCAATGCCGAGATCCATTGACATTTCCCCCAGAAGGGCGTTTTGTTGGTTTTCGATCCACCGGGCGGTCCGGATACCGACTCGTTTGATCCGCTCTTTGATGCGATCCGTTTCGCTGCCAAACACGGATTGAAGTACCGTGTCGATTTTTTCAATGCGCCCTCCCATGGGAACATGGGTGGAAATCGCCCGTTCGCCGGCCACCCGGACTCCCATTCCCGATAATCCCCACCGGCCGGAGCCGTTTTTCTGGAGCAAAATGCGGATGTCAAACGGATGGCCTTGAAAGGTGGCCAAAGGGATGCCTTGTTGCAAAATATAGGAGGTTTTTTGTTTCAACCGGTTGTACAAATCCCAAACTTCTTTCAAAGTCCCAACCCGGTATTTCTTTTTTTCCCTGGTGGTTTGGTAGGAGAGTTCATAGTGCCGTTTCTTTTTGACAAGGCGCATCATTTTGATGCCGGCTTTTCCTTCAATCGGTTTAAAATAAAGAACCGGATGTTTGGCGGCCATGCGCTCCAGTTGTTCCATGTGGTGAAGCCGGACGGTTTCCGGTAACAGCCGGTGCAATTCGGGAGAAGCAGTGAGTTGTTGGTACAGCGTCCATTTGTCAAAAAAGCCGGGGTTAAACAGGTAAACGCCTGGCATTTGCTGCAGTTGCCGGATGGTTTGCCGGACTTCCGGGGTTTTTTCGATCATCCGGTTGGGGATGCGGTTGTACACGACATTCGGGAAGGGAAGCCTGGCTGCTTTCCACTGCGGTTTCAACGAATGAGGATTCAGCAGATATCCGTGGACGGTGGAATGGTTGCCGATGCCTTGGGGGGTGAGGACAAACACGGTGACCCCCATTTCTCTTCCCGTCCGGATCAAGTCGGCAAAGTTTTGGTGATTGCCTCCAAACGGCTTTTTGTTGTCCGAGGTTAATATGGCGACAAACGGGCCGGCTTGATAATGATTGCGGGACAAATGCCTGAGGCGGGCGGGCGTGTGATGGGATTGGCTGGGCCTGCCGTGGGGGTTGAATCTGATTTTTGCTTTCGTGTGATGGCCGATAATGGCAGAAACCATGCCGGGAAACTGTTTTTTCGGATATCGTCTGAGCGGAACAAACTCCAGGGTGTTTTTGTTCGGTACGATGGACAGCCAGCCGGCTTTGGGTAATTTCATAAGATGGCGCTCCCCCTTTGTTAAATGAAGTTGGTCAGATTTAAACAATAATCGGTTATATATTTTGCAGACCTGCGCCCGGCTTCGCGCAAACTCGGATGCAAGAAGATGTGCCTGCCCGGTTTGGCATTCACTTCAAAAAGCCAAACACGGCCGTTGCGGTCCACCCCGATGTCCAGCCCCAACTCTCCCAGGGTTCCGTCAATCTGTTCTTCCAATGTTTCGGCAATGGTGATAGCGGCGCGGATGATCATTTTTTTCACATCGGAGGCATGCTGATGAAATGTTTTGAGAAGCAGTTCATCCGTCCGGATGATGGAGCCTCCCGTTCTGACATGCGTTGTGACGCAGCCGAATCCGGCCGCTTTGGAGCCGATGGCAACCACTTTCCAGTGTCCTTTACTGTCTTTGTGCATGTGAACCCGGAAATCGACGGGGCGGTGGTTATTCCGGATCAACCGGATTCCCTGCTGAACGAGATATTTTTTGAACCGGGGAGAGTGGATGCTGCCAAAATAATGGCTGATTAACGCTTTTAATGACCGGAACAGGTGAAGGACGTTTTTGTTTCCTTTGTGGAACCGGCAATAGTAACCTTTCCCCGGGTGGTACGTGATGCGGAAAATCCCCAGCCCCAAACTGCCGCCGCTGGGCTTCAAATAGACCATCCGGTGTTCCTTCAGCATTCTTTCCATGATCTCCAGGGTGGGAGGCATGTAAGTTTCGGGCATAAAAGTGGATGTTGCCGGATGGTGGTTCAGCATCTGATGGATGGACCATTTGTTGAAAAAGCCTTGGTTGAAGATTTTGCAAGCGGTGCTTTTTTTGAAGCGGTTTAAACAGGACTGAACCTGGGCCATGGATTCAGCCCGGCGATTGGGAATCCGCTCATAAATGACATCGGGAAACGGAGAGAGAAGCGGATGCCAACGATTTTGGATGAAGTACCATCCCCGGACGGTTTGATTCTGCCAATTCACCATTTCCGGAGTAAAGACATAGATGAAGGGCTTTTCGTCAAAACCGGCTTGAATGAAACTGCGGAATAACTGGGTCCGGCTGCCGAAAGGTTGTTCCGGGTGGTGGCGGAAACCGGTGGTGAGGATGCCGATCACGGGTCCGAACTTCAACGTTTTGTCGGTAAACAGGGCCCGGATGGTTCCCGTGTAAGGAAAGAGCAACTGTCTGGCGACCGCCGGGGAAAGGAAAATCTTGTTTCCGGTTAGTGGAGCGATGATCACCCGGGTGATCACCGTTTTGTTTCCAAGTTGAACTTTAATGGATTGCCCGCTTTGGCATCCCCATAAATTCCCTAATGCCTGGCTGATCACAATGGCTTTGGCCGGAGTTTTGGAGTGAATTCGTATTTGGCAAAGGATTGATTTCATACTGACCCTCCTAGCTGTTCAATAAAGCATTCGCATATTGAATGGGAAACTGGATGGCACGCCGCCGCACTTCCAGTTCTCCGGTTTTTAAGAAAACGGACCGCCCGGGTTTTGAGTTGACTTCAATGATCCAGACATCTTTGTTTTCATCGATGCCGATATCGATTCCCAGTTCTACCAGAGGACCGTGACGGCTTTCGATAAACGGGGGCACGATTTCGCTCAGATAGTGGATGGTCGAAAAAATTTTGGCTGCTTCTTGCGGGGTGTAATGCTGTTTTAAAAAAGGTTGGAACGGTAAAGCCTGCCCACCGCCGTGCAAATTGGAGGTGATGGAATCGGGTTGGCCGGTCCGGATGGCAAGCCCCGTTGTTTCCCATTGTTTTTGTCCGTTTTTTTGGACCAGAATCCGGACATCAAACGGGCGCCCATCCGGTGTGTTCAGTGACAAAAAAGGTTGGAGGATGTAACGGGTGTCCCGGATGGTTTGTTCCACCCAATGGCTGAGTCGGACCGGGGTTTGAAATTGAACGGAAAAAGGCTGGTTGAATTTCGTCCGCCCTTTCAGCAGGAAAGAGGAGGGGGTGATTTGTTCGATGGCGACCACTCCTCTTCCGTGGCTGCCGCCATTGGGTTTGATCAAAACGCGGGTATGTTTCCGGAGGAAAGAGAACAGCTCTTGGGCATGGGTCAACCGCTTGGTTTCCGGAAGATAAGTCCGGATTTCCGGATGCTCTTTCAAGATGAGATAGGTTTGGTATTTCCCGCCCAAAGCTCTTCCGAGCAATCGGATCTGCGGGTCTTGGGTGATTTTCTGAACGTGGGGTTTATACTTCATGTAATGCCGGGCGTTGACATAATAACAGCGGTCATAGATCAAATGCGGCAGCGGGACCGTCTGTTGTTTCCAACGCGGATGGTGATAATGCCAAGCCGGAACCGTTCTGGTTTTCCAATGAATCCGGCCCGGATTGAATATGAAAACCTCCAGCCCCTGTTTTTTTCCTTCGAGCGTCAGTTGTTCAAAGAAGGATTGCTCTTTAAACGGAGGGTGTTTTTGGTTGTTTCCGTAACAAACCATAATGCCGAGCCTGTTTTTTTGATCGGTCATCGCCGTTGCCTCCTCATGATCCCGGAAGTCGTCGAAGGAGAAGGGGGGGGAGCATGTTTTCCTTGCTGGGAAAGATACAGCACATAGTCGATCAACCGCAACACGGACGGGCGAAAATGGCTGTTTGGATTAATCACGGTGTCATCGGTTTTGGATGGTTTGGAATTGATTTCAATCAGCCAGATTTTCCCGTGCACGTCGACGGCCAGATCGATGCCGAGTTCGGCGAAATGGCCGTCGGCCAAACGTTCAAACGTTTTGGCGATTTCAAGTGCGGCGGCCCGCAGCTGGTGGATGGATGGTTTGTTTGGATAGGACCATTCCCTCAATACATCACTTGCTTTGCGGATCGTACCTCCACGGGCCAGATTGGATACAATATGTGAAATGTTGGCAATCCGCGCAACGGAAGAAGTGATTTTCCAAACCCCTTCCTTGGTTTTTTGTGCCAAAATGCGAAAGTCGACCGGCCGGTTGTCAAATTTCATCAGCCTGAGTCCCTGTTGGGCGATATAAGGCTGGCTTCTGATTTTTTGTTTTAACAATTTCATCAGGCTGGAATGGTTCTTCAAGGTTCGGCGAACCGTTCCCCCTGGGGTGGACAGTTGATAGATCCAACTTTTTTTGGATCGGGTGATCTTGATGATCCCGCTTCCCAGACTGCCGTTGGTCGGTTTGAGATAAACGGTGGAATATCGTTTGAACAGGGTTAAGGCCCTCGGATCGCGGAATGAATAGGTTTCCGGCAATCGCGAACGGATCGATTCGTCTTGGGCCAGGATTTGATAAACCTGTAACTTATCCAAAAACCTTTCGTTGAAGATGGGGATCCGGAAATGGTTTTTCAACAGAGACATTTTTATCTGCAATGATTCTTGTTGCTCGATGCGGCGTGAGTTGATGCGGTTGTAAATCACATCCGGAAGCGGGTATTTTGCACATTGCCACCGGTTTTTTTGTTTGATCCAGACGGTCGTTTCATTCCGGTTTAAATCGATGTGTTCCGGCGTGATGACAGCGACCCGGATTCCTCTCATCTGACCGGCAGTGATGCATTCATCCAGAAATTTGGTCATCAGTCCAAAAGGTTGAGCACGCTTTTCCTGCGGATGGGCATTGATCAAAATGCCAAAAACAGGTCCAAAACGCAAGCGGAGAGAATGTGCGTCAAAATGGGCCCGAATCCATGGCTGAGGGTTCATTTTCAATTGCTCGGCAAGATCAGAGCTGATGCAAATCAGTTTATGGTTCATGCGACTGAAAGCGACTCGTCCTTTTGCGATGGCTGAACCAAATGCGACCGAGAAAACCGGGGTTTTAATCTCCAATTTTTTGGCCAAAGCCTGACTCATCACCAGATCAATGTGGTGAGGAAGCTGATGTTGTGACAAGATTTGAATTTGTACTTGTGCCAGCCCCATGACAATCCCCTTCCGCCTGTAAAATACTAATGTATGGTATGTGGGCGTCAACCGCATGGTGAATAAAACAGGCTTGGCTTCGGCGGAAGGGATGGAAAAAAAGCGGGAAAATCGTTAGGATGAAAAAGAGGGGAGCCTGAAGCCGGACAGGTTGGAAGACAACCTTTTCCACAGTCACGGTTTCCCGGGATGGTCAGGCAGGTGGATGAAAAGGATCGCAAAGAAGGAGGATGACGGATGAACATTACATATCACGGACATTCCTGTTTTGAAATTGAAACCCCGAAACATCGCATTGTCATTGACCCGTTTTTAAGCGGCAATCCGCTGGCAAAAGCGAAACCGGAAGAGCTCAAAGCCGATTGGATTTTGTTGACGCACGGTCATGATGACCACGTCGGGGATACGGTGGACATTGCCAAACGGAATCAAGCGACCGTGATCGCCCCCCATGAATTGGCCGTCTGGCTCGGTTTTCAAGGGGTGAATGCCCATGGCATGTCCATTGGCGGAGGCTATACGTTTGATTTTGGCCATGTCAAAATGGTGAATGCGCTGCATGGTTCCGGATTCGTCAAAAATGAAGAACAACAAATCATCTATTTGGGACCGCCATCCGGTTTTGTGTTGACTCTGGAAGGAAAAACCATTTACCATGCGGGGGATACCGCGCTTTACTCCGACATGAAACTGATCGGAAGAGGCAAAGAAATCGATTTGGCCCTTCTCCCCATCGGGGACAATTTCACCATGGGACCGGAAGATGCGCTGACTGCGGCGGAATGGATCGGGGCCAAGCATGTGATTCCGATGCACTACAACACGTTCCCGCCGATCCGGCAAGATGCCGGTGCTTTCGTGGAGAAACTGAATGCCAAAGGCATTGGCGGCAGTGTGCTGGGCGTCGGCGAAACATTCACCCTTTAAGATAACGATTTGTAAATTTACTGTAATTGACTCGTAATCTTTTTCCACTACAATAGACGAAGATGAAAACCCCCTTTGGTAGAGACGGTTTTAAAGCCGTCTCGTTTTTGTTTGCTTTCAGGCCGGTGCTATATAAAAAAACAAAAGAATATATTGTTGGTAAATGGTGAGGGGGGAAGGGAATTGAAAGGAAAACGGATGATGGAACTTGGAATCAGTGTCTCCCTTTTGATCATCGCCGTCCCTGAGCTTCCCTTTGATCTGCACGGAGTGGGAGGAACATTTTTTTCCCTGATGTGGTTGGCGGGGTTATTTCTGAATCTCACGGCCAATATTTTGGAGATGAAACGGTTGTTGAAAAAAGAACGCAAAGAAAAAATGATCCGGCAATATTTCAGAATGTTGGAACTGAGGAAAACTTTAAAACACCGTCAGATCACCGGATATTGAATCTGTTTCTTTCTATTTGGCAAGTCTGTTTCTATTGCAAACAGAAAGGAGTTTTCTTGGAAAGCTCCTTTTTATTTTTTCTGTCCCCCGTTTTGTAATATAATAAGTGTAACAGTAACGGCGAAGGAAGGGAAGGCAATTGGCGACAAAGCATGAGCAAATTCTCAAGTACATTGAGAGCTTGGAAGTGGGACATAAAATATCTGTCCGGCAAATTGCGAAAGAATTAAATGTGAGCGATGGAACCGCTTACAGGGCGATTAAAGACGCAGAGTTGAAGGGGCTTGTCCATGCCATTGAACGGGTGGGAACGGTGCGCATCGAGAAAAAGCAACGTTCCGACATAGAAAAATTGACATTTGCCGAAGTGGTCAACATTGTGGACGGAAGTGTTCTTGGCGGCCGGTCCGGTTTGCACAAGACGTTGAACCGCATGGTGATCGGCGCCATGAAATTGGAAGCCATGATGCGTTATGTGGAACCGGGGAACCTTCTGATCGTCGGAAATCGGGACAATGTGCACAGGGTTTCGCTGGAAAGAGGATCCGCCGTGCTGATTACGGGCGGGTTTGACACAACCGATGAAGTGAAGCGGTTGGCGGACAAGCTGGAGTTGCCGGTGATCTCCAGCAGTTATGACACCTTTACGGTGGCGACGATGATCAACCGGGCCATTTATGACCGGCTGATCAAAAAAGAGATTTTGATGGTGGAGGATGTGATCAAAACATCCAACCGCCCCGTTTATTTACGGGCGAATGACACCATTTCCCGTTTTCACGAGTTGTTGCGGGAAACCTCGCACAGCCGGTATCCGGTCACCGATGACAAAGACCGCGTGGTCGGGATGGTGACGGCGAAAGACGTGATGGGATTTCCCCCGGAAGAGAAAATTGAAAAAGTGATGACCAAAAATCCGATCACGGTGAATTTAAAAACCTCCCTCGCTTCCGCCGCGCATGAAATGGTGTGGGAAGGCATTGAATTGTTGCCGGTCGTGGATGATTACCGGAAAATCATCGGGGTGATCAGCCGCGAAGATGTGATCAAATCGCTGCACTATATGCAAAAACAGCCGCAAGTCGGCGAAACGATCCAGGAATTGAGTTTTCGCGGATTCTCGGAAGAAGGGACCAATGGAGAAACCGTGTTCAGCGGGCAAATTACCCCGCAAATGACGGATTCTTTGGGGATGTTAAGCACGGGGGTGTGCACCACGTTGATGACGGAGGCCGCCATTCGGGCCCTTCGCCGGAAACGGCGCGGGGATCTCACCATTCAAAATGTGACCCTGTATTTTTTAAAACCGGTTCAAATCGAAAGTCACGTAAAAATTCAACCCAGAATTTTGGATCTGGGGCGGAAACAGGCGAAAATGGATGTGGAAATGCTTTTGGACCAACAAGTTGTGGCCAAAGCGCTCATCACGGCGCACGCCATCGACCGTTAAAAAAAGCATGGACTTCATGCCCATGCCGTCATGGTAAGCTCAAATCTTTTCAGGTTTGAGCCTTTTGTTTTTTCAGGACTGTGAGGCTTCTTGATTTTCTTGCCTTTGTTGTTTGAAATAGTGATGGTTTTTGATTCCGTAATAGCCGTTGATCAGGCCAAGCACAAAAATGATGGCGATGAACGCTTTCTGAATCGCTGTCGTTTGGATGGTGACAAATTGCAAAAGGGCAATGGAAACAAACATGACGCCCATATGAATATTCATCCGGGCCCGGTGAAGATGTTTGGCTATTCCTTGTTTGCGACGTGATAAAATGCTGTTGAAAAAAGTTCCGAAAATGCTGATGCAAATCAATGAAATCAACAGGATGACAAGGGCTTCCACTGATAATACCTCCTGAAACCGCATGCGGCGTTTGGTCACATTCAAGATGGAACAAAGGCGTTTTGCCTTGTTTCGGCTGAAAGTCCTGTTTCCTTTCCATCATATCGTATATCTTAACGCATTGCATCAACTGTTCGTGTTTGCCACGTCATTGGTGAGGCTTTTGGCTTCCAGCCAGATTTTCAGCGTTTCATCGTACAACGAGACATATTTTAAGTGAACTTCCACTTTGGTGCGTTGGGTGTCATCAATGGTCACTTGTTCTTTTTCAAGGATCAGTTCAATGATATCCGGATTATTGCTGATCCATTGCATGGATTTGTCCAGAAAGGGAGATAATTTTTTCTCGATCCGCGTTTTGACGGCATCCGAGATAAAAGGCTGTTCAGCATCCACCTCCACGACGATTTTTTTGATTCGTTCTTCCTCGTCTTGCCGCCGGTTTCCTTTTTTGGTGAGTTGCTCAATCTCTTTCTCCAATTTCAGGATCTCTTTGTATTTTTGGTTGTTTGCATAATAGATGGTGTTTCTCTCGGAAAGCAAACCGTCCAGTTTTTGCCCGTAGAGAATCAGAAAGACACTGCTGCCCGTGACAACGCCCAACAGGAACATCACAAAAGAACGGCGGTTTTTTTTCAGCATTTGCCAAACGCCACTTATCATTTAAAATTCACCTTGGATCAACCAACGAACCAGAATGGTTCCTGTGTGGGCACCCAAGAAAGCACTGACGATAAAAATCAATTGTTGGAATGCTAAGTTTAATTGTCCCCCCAAAATGGTGATTTCAAAATTTTTGATGGTATCAAACGTTCCCCCGATGGCGGCAACCATGGCCCAGATTTTCAGCTGTTCGGACAACCGCAACATTTTGTACATCGGGTAATCATCCGCCACAAAAGCACCCAATCCTCCCAACATGACTCCGCCCAACACGACGCCTAATGCAATCAGAAAATCCAAAATGGCTGTGGTCCAAAATTCCTGTTCCATCGCTTAACCGTCCTCCATTTGGTTTCTTCTATTCACCCTATGAACGCTTCTTGTAAAATATGAGGACGACCTTCTTTGATATAATGGGAGAAAGATGGGAGGTGATGGCTGTGGAACCGGATGAATTTGTCCACTTACACCTGCACACGGAATACAGTTTGTTGGACGGGGCGGCCCGGATCAAAGAGGTGGTTGCCAAAGCAAAACAGCTGGGGATGAAGGCGCTGGCCATCAGCGACCACGGCGTGATGTACGGTGTGATCCCTTTTTACCGGGCCTGTCTGGAAGAAGGAATCAAACCCATCATTGGTTGTGAAATGTATTTGACGGACGATTACACGAAAAAAACGCCCCTCAAGGAGCAAAAAACATACCATTTGCTGCTCCTTGCCGAGTCCAATGAAGGATACCAAAATTTGATCCGCCTATGTACCGAAGCCCATTTGCGGGGATTTCACCATAAACCGCGAATTGACCGGAACTTGCTTCGAAAACACGCTGCCGGTTTGATCGCAACCAGTTCTTGTCTGAAGGGGGAGATTCCGCAGGCGATTTTAAACGGCCAATATGAAAAAGCCAGTCGTTTGATCCGGGAATATTTGGATATTTTTGGGAAAAATTGCTTTTATCTGGAATTGCAGGATCATGGGTTGCCGGAACAAAAGCAGGTGAACCGGGTGCTGATCAAGTGGGCGGAAGAATTCAAGATTCCACTCATTGCCACCAATGATGTCCATTACGTGGAAAAAAATGATCATGAAATTCATGATTGTTTATTATGTATAGGAACAGGCAGTAAATTGGATGATGTGCATCGGTTTCGTTTCGGTTCGGATCAATTTTATTTAAAGTCGAAAAATGAGATGAAGGAGCGTTTTCGGCATGTGCCGGAAGCCATCCAAAATACGGCCAAAATTGCCGAGCGTTGTCATGTGACGATTCCACTCGGGCAAAAATGGTTTCCCCGCTTCCCTGTCCCGGACGGGATGAGCGCGAGAGATTACTTGAAAAAACTATGTTTAAAGGGAGCGGAGGAAAGGTATGAAAAAATCACCGACGAAATATTAAACCGGCTTCACTATGAATTGGAAACCATTGATCAAATGGATCTGAACGATTATTTTCTGGTGGTTTGGGATTTTGTCCGTTTTGCGCATGAAAACGGGATTGCGGTCGGTCCCGGACGCGGTTCGGCCGCCGGAAGCCTGGTGGCCTACCTGCTGAACATCACCCAGATCGATCCCATCCGGTACGGTCTGTTGTTTGAACGGTTTTTAAACCCGGAGAGGATCAGCATGCCGGACATCGATATCGACTTTAACTATGAGCGGCGGGATGAAGTGATTCGGTATGTTGTCGAAAAATACGGCGCGGATCACGTTGCGCACATCATTACCTTTGGAACCATGGCCCCCAAGGCGGCGGTCCGGGATCTGGGGCGTGTGATGGATTATCCCTATCCAGAGGTGGACCGGCTGGCAAAAATGATTCCGGCAAGCCCCGGGATGACCATGAAGAAGGCCTATCAATCTGAACCACGGTTGAAACAGCAAACCTTGGACCCGGCTGTGGGTAAATTGCTGAAAGCGGCGGAAAAAGTGGAGGGGATGCCGAGACATGTATCCACGCATGCCGCCGGTGTGGTCATTTCCAGCGAACCCCTGACCCGCTTCGTTCCGTTACAGGAAGGAAGTGAAGGAATTCCGCTGACGCAATATCCGATGGAGGTCTTGGAGAAGATCGGCCTTCTCAAAGTGGATTTTTTGGGGCTTCGCAATTTGACCATTATTGAAAATGCGCTTCGACTCATCAAAGAAACCCACGGACAGACACCGGATTTTTCGCAAATGGAATATGATGACCCGGCCACTTACCGGATGTTGTCCCGTGGCGAGACCGTCGGCGTTTTCCAGTTGGAGTCTTTCGGGATGCGGCAAGTGCTCAAAGAATTAAAGCCGACCCGTTTTGAGGATCTGATCGCGGTGCTCGCCTTATATCGTCCGGGCCCCATGGAACAGATTCCGCGGTTTATCCGCGCCAAACACGGGCTGGAGAAGGTGGATTATCTGCATCCGGATCTGGAAGAGATCCTGGAAGGTACGTACGGGATTATCGTCTATCAGGAGCAAATCATGAAAATCGCCGCCAAAATGGCCGGCTTTTCACTGGGGCAGGCAGATATCTTGCGACGGGCCGTCAGCAAAAAGGAAAAAAGCTTGTTGTTGGAACAGCGGCAGGCGTTTGTCAAAGGTTGCATCGGACAAGGCTATGATGAATCGACGGCAGAACAAATTTATGATTTGATTGTCCGGTTTGCCGATTACGGGTTTAACCGGAGCCATTCGGCGGCCTATGGCGTGCTTGCTTATCAGACGGCTTATTTGAAAGCCAATTATCCGCTTGAATTCATGACGGCGCTTTTGGCCACCGTGATGGGGAATCATGACAAAATGGCCGAATATATTGAGGAAGCGAAAAGGATGAATTTGCCGGTCCTGCCTCCGGACATTCAAAAGAGCCAACGGACGTTTACGGTGGAAGGCCGGGCGATCCGGTTCGGGCTGTTGGCCGTCAAAAACGTTGGCGCCCATGCCATCCGCAATATCATTGAAGCGCGGAAAGAAGGGCCGTTTAAGGATTTGTTGGATTTGTGCCGGCGTGTGGACTTAAGAATCTGCAACCGGCGTGTCTTGGAATCGTTGATCGAATGCGGGGCGACGGATTCGTTTCCGGGGCACCGGGCACAAAATTTATCCGTTCTCGACGATGTTATGGAGCAGGCAATGCTGGAAAAACAACTGGCCGACAAAGACCAGTTAAGCTTTGCATTTTCCGGTTCCAACGGGGAGGACATTCAATTTCACCTGTCCCAAAGCCGGGTGACCCCTTACTCGCGGGAAGAAAAGTTGGAAAAGGAAAAAGAACTTTTGGGATTGTATTTGTCGGGCCACCCTCTGGATGCTTATCAAGAAGAGATCCGGAAATCCACCACTCATACGATTCCGGAATTAAAGTGCCTGCCGGACAAAAGCCGGGTTTGGATTGCCGGGCAAGTCACCAGATTAAAAGTCATTCAAACCAAAAAAGGGGAACCCATGGGCTTTATGACGCTTGCCGACCGGCACGGCGAAGTGGAAACGATCTTGTTTCCCAAAGCTTTCTCCCGATACCGGGATGATGTGAAAGACGGGACGATGGTGCTGGTCAAAGGAAGCGTCCAAACCGACCCGGATGACCGGGTTCAAGTGGTTGTGGATGCATTGATGGATTTGAAAGCGGTGAAAGCACGCCGGCCGGATAATCCGCAGGGGGTGTATTTGCGCATTACCCCTGAGTTGGAACAAGCGGAAAAATTAAACCGGTTAAAAGCAGTCATTCTTCGAAACCGGGGACGGATTCCCGTTTATCTTTATTATGAGCGGATGAAACAAGTGCGTGCGTTGCCGGTTGATCAATACGGGATCGCATGGACAGAGGCGTGTGTCAACCAACTGAAACAGATTGTCGGGGAAGAAGGGCTGCGGGTCAAAAGAGAGACGGAAGGCACAAACAGGCGACAAGCCGCTAAGAGAAGGTGAGATTTTGTTTTATGAACATTCCTTGAAGCTGCTGGAAGAACGCGGGGTGACCGTCGAAGGAATCGCGGAGATCGTTTATCAGTTGCAATCGCCGTACAACAAGGATCTGTCGCTTCAAACCTGCGTTGAAAATGTGAAAGCCGTATTGAAAAAAAGGGAAGTGCAACATGCCATTATCACGGGTGTGTCCTTGGATATGCTGGCAGAACAAAAGAAGTTGCCCGAGCCTTTTCAAACCATCATGGAAGTGGACGAACCGCTGTACGGAATTGATGAAATTCTGGCACTCAGCATCACGAATGTCTATGGAACCATCGGCCTGACCAGTTTTGGTTATCTGGATAAAAACAAAGTCGGGATCATGGAGAAATTAAATAACCACGGGAAACAGATTCATGTGTTTTTGGATGACATTGTCGCCGGCGTGGCGGCGGCGGCATCCGCCAGGATTGCTCATCAACATCCCGATACCAATCCATATATGAAAAATCAACCTTGATCTTTGCAAAGAAGTGTTTGCCGGGAGGCGGACACTTCTTTTTTTGACCGTTTGTTCACAAGTTTTTCTTTTTATTTGCTTTCTTTAATGAAAAATTCCCCTGATTGTTTATAATAAAAGTAGATGAAATCATTCACAAATTGTTTTTAGAATATTTTTTTATATTTGACAAGGAGGATGTGAATGAAAAAGGCCATCCGCAGGCTGTGGAAACAGCAAGAGTCCCGTGAACTGTTGGATCCCGTTTATCATGAGCAATACTGTATCTATTTTGAAAAAGAAAAGATTTTTTTCGTTTCGTTTATAAATGAAATAAAAAAAGAAGAAGTTTTTACAAATGAAAAATTGGTTGCGCAAAAACTGGAGCCTTTGTACGAACGGTTTCAATCCGGAATTGATGATTATCTGGAAAATGTGTTTGCGTCCCAAAAAGTTTGGCGTTTCTTTGATGTGAATTACGGGTTGGATATCAGGGTGAACCGTCAGAAGGAAGAGCCCGGATGGGAAGTGTGGATGGGAGAAGATTTAAGCTTTTTGACTTTGCAGCACCGGGAAGCGAGGGAATATGTTTTGGGATTGATCACAAAGGGGGAATGCTGGTTTCAACGGGAAGCCAAAAAAGAAATGGGTTTGGTGCTGTGAAAGGAAATACGGAAAAGCTCGCATGCGGGCTTTTCTTCTGCGGGAGATCATAGATTTTATTTATCCGAATGAATAAAAACATAAACACCGAGAATGGTCAGCGGGATGAAAAGCTGATTGGATACATAAGAAAAGATGGTTCAGAAAGGTGGAGAGCAGATGAAAAACATCCGGTTTCCGGTTTTTCTTTCTCTTTTGGCTGGTTTGATTTTGATGTCGGCTTGTGCCCGTCCGGAAACGACAGAGCGTTTGTCCGGAAAAACGAAACACTGGGAAGCGTCGGTGGAATACCATCACAGAGAAGACACCAGCGAAGAAAAACTGATGATCCGGTATATCGGCGGGGAAGCGGCTTTTGTGGGACCGGTTCACTATCTGTTGAAATCCGGGCAAAACGTTTTAAGCGAGGAGAAAACGTTTTTGGATGGCAATGGCCAGGTGGTCATGAATTCGGTTTTGAAAGACACTTCCCCGGTGGAGGGAACGGACCGGTTGACGCTGGAAATCCGGTGGGACGAACAAAAAGAGGAGGTTTTGCTGACAAAATAACGGGTTAAGGGGCAAAAATCCGGAACGATGAATAAAAGTCTGAAAATAAAGAAAAATAACTGTGTGCATTCGATGAGACAAGCACAGGCTTTGTGAGGGGTTATACAAAGTCACAACAGCCATTTTCACTTCCCCGGCTGTTCTGGTATAATGTGACTTATTAGTGGTCAGACCACTTATTCGGAGAAAAGGAGCGAGTCGGTATTGGCTAATTTGCGCGAAGAAGCATTGCGGTTGCATCGGGAAAAGCGCGGGAAGCTGACGATGCAATCAAAGGTTCCTGTCGAGTCGGCGTATGATCTCAGTTTGGCTTACTCACCGGGTGTTGCCGAACCTTGCCGGGAAATTCACAAGGATCCGGGTGTCATTTATGATTATACGATGAAAGGGAATCTGGTTGCTGTCGTTACGGACGGCACCGCCGTGTTGGGGTTGGGAAACATCGGTCCCGGAGCCGCCCTGCCGGTGATGGAAGGAAAAGCGGTCCTGTTCAAATCATTTGCAGGGGTGGATGCAATTCCGATTTGCCTTGATACGACAGAAATCGATAAAATTGTAGAGACGGTCAAATTCATGTCCCCCACATTTGGCGGGGTTAACTTGGAGGATATCGCGGCTCCCAACTGTTTCATCATTGAAGAGCGGTTGAAAAAAGAACTGGACATCCCGGTCTTTCACGATGATCAGCACGGCACCGCCATTGTCACCTTGGCCGGGTTGATCAACGCTTTGAAAGTGGTTGGCAAAAAGATGGAAGAAATCCGGGTTGTCGCCAATGGTGCCGGAGCCGCGGGAATTGCCATTATTCAAATGTTGCTCAATATGGGCGTCCGCGATGTGGTGATGTGTGACAGCAAAGGCGCCATTTACAAAGGGCGTCCCTACGGGATGAATCCCGTGAAGGAAAAAGTGGCTGAAATGACCAATCACCGGATGCTTCGCGGGGAATTGGCCGATGTGATGAAAGGCGCCGATGTGTTTATCGGTGTTTCGGTTGCCGGTGCGGTGACGCCGGAAATGGTACGATCCATGAACAAAGACCCGATTATTTTTGCCATGGCCAATCCCGTTCCGGAAATCATGCCGGAAGAAGCGAAACAAGCCGGGGCCAAAGTGGTGGGAACCGGACGTTCCGATTTCCCCAATCAGGTGAACAATGTGCTGGCCTTTCCGGGCATTTTTCGGGGATCCCTGGATGTGAGGGCCAAAGCGATCAATGAGGAAATGAAAATTGCCGCCGCGTATGGAATCGCCAGTCTGATTGAGGAGCATGAGTTGAGTCCGGATTATGTGATTCCTGCTCCTTTTGATCCGCGGGTGGCCCCGAAAGTGGCCATGGAAGTTGCCAAAGCGGCGATGGAAACCGGTGAGGCGCGAATTCAAGTCGACCCGGAGGAAATTCGCCAAAAAACCATGCAATTGACCAAAGTATATGTACCATGACAGAAATAAGGCGTGATGGATGAAAACGATGAGTGGATCCAGTAAATTTGAAGCAATCTTTAAAGGAATACACCAACTGATAGAAGAAGACGGGCTCAGGCCGGGTGACCGCCTCCCTTCTGAGAGAGAATTGTCCGAGCGGTTGAATGCCGGACGATCGTCGGTGCGGGAGGTTTTGCGCTCACTCGAACTGTTGGGATTGATCAGTACCCGGAGAGGGGAAGGAACTTTCCTGGAGCCTGTCTATGCCCATCAATTTGTCGATCTGTTGGCAGGATTCATTTTAAAAAACGAAAATGCCAAGAAAGACGTCATGGAAATGCGGATGATCCTGGAGATCGGGGCGGTTCGTCTCATTCAAAGGCACCAGGTGACCAAAGAGCAAACGGCTCATTTGGAATATCTGGTGGAAAAAATGAAAAGGCTGGTTTATGATCATCAAAATCCAAAAAAAGTGATGATGGATTTTCATGCTTATTTGATCAAGTTAACAGACAACTATCTGTTAACCCGTGTTTGGCATCCCGTCGTTTGTTTTGAAAAGGCGATCAGCAAAGAGAAGGGCGATGAGGAGAAGATCTATCCGAAGATGATCGTGTGCTACGAGGAAATTGTGGATGCAATCAAGGAAAAACGGGAGTGGTCCGCCATCTCTTGCTTGGAACGGCTCTTTGCCGCCTGGCGTTCGATTCGGACCGGAATCAGTCATCATGAATCAACAAGTGGAATGGAACTCGATTTGACAGATTGAAAAGAAGACTTTCAGAGAAGGTGTTAACGTGTTACGAGATTTATTCAGGAAACAGAAAAAGTACGCAACCATTCCTTCAGAACAGGTCAAAAAAGAGATTCCCGAAGGGATTATGCAAAAATGCCCGAAATGCCGGACAATCTTGATTACAAAAGAGCTGGAAAAAAACCTGAAAGTGTGCAAGGCGTGCGGTTATCATTTTCCCATGACCGCATGGGAGCGCATTGAGTCATTGGTGGACAGCGGATGTTTCATCGAATATGACGCGGATTTGCAGTCGGCCGACCCTTTGGAGTTTCCGGGCTATCAGGGGAAACTGAAAAAAGATATGGAAAAAAGCAACCTGAATGAAGCCATTGTCACCGGCGAAGGGAACATGGGAGGCTATCCGGTTGTGTTGGGTGTGATGGACTCCCGTTTCCGCATGGGGAGCATGGGGTCGGTCGTCGGGGAAAAAATTGCCCGTGCGGCGGAAAGAGCGATACTGAAGAAGTACCCGTTTATTCTGTTTTGTGCTTCCGGAGGGGCACGGATGCAGGAAGGGATTTTATCCTTGATGCAAATGGCCAAGACCAGTGCGGCTCTGGAAAAATTGCACCGGAATCATGTATTGTTTGTTTCTGTTTTGACCCATCCGACCACGGGCGGAGTCTCTGCGAGCTTTGCTTCCCTCGGGGATATCAACATCGCGGAACCGGGGGCCTTGATCGGATTTGCAGGGCGCCGGGTCATCGAGCAGACGGTTCGCCAAAAACTGCCGGATGATTTTCAGACAGCGGAGTTTTTGTTGAAACACGGCCAGTTGGATCAAGTGGTTCCCCGTTCAGATATGCGTGAAACCCTGATACGGATTTTGGATTTTCACGCGGATAGGAGGGAAGCTTGATGAAAAATGCATTGCCATTTGAAAAACCACTGATTGAATTGAGAAAAAGAATTGAGGAACTGGAGAATTTTTCGCAGGAAAAAAATCTTGATTTGTCGGATGAAATTGCAAAGTTGCAAGACAGAGCCGCCCGTTTGGAAAATGAGATATACGGGAATTTGACAACCTGGCAAAAGATCCAGATTGCCCGGCATGCGAACCGTCCGACGACCTTGCATTACATCCGGACCATTTTTACCGATTTTATGGAATTGCACGGGGACCGGCTCTACGGGGATGATCCGGCGATTGTCGGAGGCATTGCCAAGTTGGACGGGCGTCCGGTGACGGTGATCGGGCATGAACGGGGCACGGACACAAAAGATAAAATTGCCCGCAATTTCGGTCTTCCCCATCCGGAAGGATACCGAAAAGCGCTTCGTTTGATGCAGCAAGCGGATAAGTTCGGCCGTCCGATCATTTGCTTCATCGATACACAAGGGGCCCATCCGGGAATTGAAGCGGAAGAACGGGGACAGAGTGAAGCGATCGCCCGCAATTTGCGGGAAATGGCCGGTTTTTCGGTCCCGATCATCTGTGTCATCACCGGGGAAGGAGGCAGTGGAGGCGCACTCGGCATCGGTGTCGGCAACCGCTTGTTGATGCTGGAACATGCTTATTATTCGGTGATTTCGCCGGAAGGGGCCGCAGCCATTTTGTGGCGGGATGCGGCAAAAGCCCAGGAAGCAGCCGAAGCTTTGAAGATAACCTCCGCCGATTTGAAAAAATTAGGAGTCATTGACGAAATTATTTCAGAACCAAAAGGTGGAGCTCACCATAATCCCATGTTACAATCAAAATATATTAAACAAGCAATAAATAAACATCTGACATCTTTGCTTTTGCTCTCAGGAGACGAACTGATTGAGGATCGGTATCAAAAATTTTCCAAGATCGGAGAATTTACTTCGATGGTCACAAAGTAGAAGCCGTTTTGACGGTTTCTCTTTTTGTCCCGGTTGGACGTTTTGTGTCCCTGAGGGCTGGGATATACTGAATCTGATGAGGTGATTTGAACAATGAAGCGTATAGCTGTACTTACCAGTGGCGGTGACGCTCCGGGCATGAACGCCGCCATTCGTGCCGTTGTGCGCAGCGGACATTATCACGGCCTGGAAGTGTATGGAGTGATCCGCGGATATACCGGTTTGATCAACGGGGATATCCGTCCGTTGAGTTTAAGATCAGTCGGGGATATCATTCATCGCGGCGGTACCATTTTATATAGTGCTCGTTGCAAAGAGTTTCAAACCGAGGAAGGCCGGAAAAAAGCGGTTGAGCAATTGAGAAAGCATGAAATCGACGGATTGGTGGTTATCGGCGGAGACGGCAGTTTCCGGGGAGCCCAAAAATTGACGGCATTGGGTTTCCCTGCTGTGGGTGTTCCCGGAACCATTGATAATGACATTCCGGGTACAGATTTCACGATCGGGTTTGACACAGCGGTCAACACCGTCATCGACTGCATTGACAAGATCCGGGATACTGCCACTTCCCATGAGCGCACATATGTGATCGAAGTGATGGGAAGAAATGCGGGGGACATTGCCCTCTGGTCCGGATTGGCCGACGGGGCCGAATCCATCCTGATTCCGGAATCGCCGTATGATCTGGATGATGTGGTGCGCCGGTTGAAACAAGCAACGGAAAGCGGGAAAAAACACAGCATCATCATTGTTGCCGAGGGTGTGGGCAGCGGCGTCGAATTTGCGGAGAAAATCAAAGAAAAACTCAGCGTTGAGACAAGAGTGACCGTGTTGGGACATGTGCAACGCGGAGGGTCTCCTACTGCTTTCGACCGTGTTTTAGCCAGCCGGATGGGAGCTAAAGCGGTCGATCTTTTGCGTGCGGGAGAAAAGGATAAAATGGTGGCGATCCAAAACAATAAATTGGTCGGAATTGACTTTGATGAGGCTTTTTCCATGAAGCATCAACCCGATATGGAACTATATGACTTGGCAAAGATATTATCGATTTAACATGAGGAGATGAGTAGCAGGATGCTTCGTAAAACAAAGATTGTCTGTACGATTGGCCCGGCGAGTGAAAAGATCCCGGTGTTAAAAAAGCTGATTCAAAGCGGCATGGATGTGGCCCGCTTGAATTTTTCCCACGGCTCTCATGAAGAACATAAACAGCGGATTGAAAATATCCGGCAAGCGGCAAAAGAAGAAGGAAAAAATATTGCGATTTTGCTGGATACCAAAGGTCCGGAAATTCGCACCGGCGATTTGGAAAAGCCGGAAATTGAATTGGTTGCCGGAAACAAGGTCACACTGACAACAGAACCGGTCTTGGGGAATGAAGAACGGATTTCCGTCTCCTACCAAGGATTGCCGCAGGATGTCCAACCGGGCGCCACGATTTTGATTGATGACGGTTTGATCGGTTTAACCGTGGAACGGGTCCATGGCTCCGAGATCGAATGCACCATTGACAATGGCGGCGTTTTAAAAAGCCGCAAAGGGGTGAATATTCCGGGGGTCAAAATAAATCTTCCGGGCATCACGGAAAAAGATGCCAAGGATATTCTTTTCGGCATTGAACAGGGAGTCGATTTTATCGCGGCCTCTTTTGTGAGAAAGCCCCAGGATGTTTTGGAAATCCGGGAAATTTTGGAGGAGCACCAAGCCCATATCCCAATCATCTCCAAAATTGAAAACCAGGAAGGAATTGACAACCTGGACAGTATCTTGGATGTCAGTGACGGCTTGATGGTGGCCCGTGGCGATTTGGGAGTGGAGATTCCCGTTGAAGAAGTGCCGATTGTGCAAAAAGAAATGATCAAAAAATGCAACCACCTGGGCAAACCGGTGATCACGGCGACGCAAATGCTGGATTCCATGCAACGCAATCCAAGGCCCACCCGGGCGGAAGCCAGCGACGTGGCCAATGCGATTTTGGACGGAACCGATGCCATCATGTTGTCCGGGGAAACGGCGGCCGGGAAATATCCGGTGGAATCCGTCAGTACCATGGCGCGGATTGCCATTCGCACGGAATCATCGCTTCGGTATCAGGAACGTTTTCAACAAAAAATCAGAGAGATCAGCCACACGATTACCGAGTCCATCAGCCAGGCCGTGGTGCATACCTCTTACAAATTGGAATGTTCGGCAATCGTGACCCCGACCGAAACCGGATATACCGCACGCATGGTGTCCAAATACCGCCCGAAAACTCCCGTGATTGCCGTGACACCCAATGAATCGACCTTGCGAAAATTATCGCTGGTTTGGGGAGTTTATCCCATCAAGGGAATCAATGCGGAAACAACGGATGAAATGTTCACTTATGCCATTTCCACGGCACTGGAAAACCAATATGTGAAACAAGGAGATCTGGTCGTCATTACGGCCGGGGTGCCAGTCGGAAAATCAGGAACCACCAATTTGATGAAAGTGCATGTGATCGGCGGCGTGTTGGCGCAAGGACAGGGAATCGGCAAACGCGTCGTGACCGGTCCGGTGATCGTGGCAAAAAATGCGGATGAGTTGAATCGCAAGATGGTCAAAGGCGGTATCATTGTGACACACAGTACGGACAAAGACATGATGGAAGCATTTAAAAAGGCTTCGGCCGTGATTACCGAAGAAGGCGGTTTGACTTCGCATGCTGCGGTTGTCGGTGTCAGCCTGGGCATCCCGGTGGTAGTGGGAGTGCAAGACGCCGTGAAACTGTTGGCAAACGAAAGTGAAGTGACCGTCGACGGGGAACACGGACAAATTTACTCCGGAAGGGCAAACGTTTTGTAGAAAAAAGCGCTGGATCCACCAGCGCTTTTTCTTTAAAACGTTTATGATTAAAATGAAAATGGAACCAGGCCCAAACGCGGAAAGACCCACCAGCGAAGTTTCCTGCGCAACTTTTTCTTCTTTTTGCGGCTCATTGATCTCCCTCCTTGTTTGTATATGGATTGGATGAAGAGGGTGGTTACTCACATTATGTGAGAGGAAGATTTAAATTATGTGTGAAGAAAGCTCCCGTTTGGTTAATGCTAAGGCTATTATAAAAAAAGGTTGACAAATAAAACAATATGTCAAAAGTCACCGGTGCTATTCGAAGGGGGAATCCGTATGATGAAAAAGACGTCCGAAACGAAGCTGCGTGTCCGTTATCAGGAAACAGACCAAATGGGTGTGGTCTATCATGCCAATTATCTGGTTTGGTTTGAGTCGGGGCGTACCGAATTCATGAGAGAACACGGATTTTCATATAAAAAATTGGAAGAGAAAGGTATTTTGCTGCCGGTTGTGGATATTCACTGCAAATATCTGTATTCGGCAAAATATGATGATTTGGTGGTTGTGCGGACAAGCATCAAAGACTGGAACAAGTGGAAAATCATTTTTTCTTATGAAGTGCTGAACCATGAGACCGGCCAATGTCTGGCAAAAGGGGAATCCTCTCATTTATGGGTGGACCGGGACATGAAGCGGGTGAATTTGAAGAAAGCGGTTCCGGAGCTTTATGATTGGTTCATCCGTTTCACGGGGGAAGGAAAATGAGAAATCTGTTTTTGCTTCTTCTCACTGCGATCATTGTCATCCCGGCATTGGAAATCTGGTTGTTTATTGAAATCGGCGGCTGGATCGGGACACTGCCAACCATCATGCTCGTCTTTTTGAGTGCAGTGCTGGGAGCCTGGTTAGCCAGACGGGAAGGCTGGAATACGTACCGGTTGGCCATGATCCAAATGCAAAAAGGGGAATTGCCCGGCGAAGCTTTGATTGACGGGGCCTGTATTTTGAGCGGAGGCATTTTGCTCATCACGCCTGGATTTTTTACGGATGCGGCCGGTTTTCTTTTGGTCTTTCCTTATACCCGTGCAATAGTCAAGCATTGGATCATCCGATGGTTGAAGAAAAAATTTGAACGTGGGGAAATCATATGGTACCGGAGATATTGAAAAGGAGTCCGAATCGGACTCCTTGTTTGCTTTGGACGGGATTTTTTCATTTCAATCTTTTTTCTGCCGGAGAACCGGCGGTTCATGACCGAGGATGTATTTCCAAATATCTTGGAAGACTCGTGCCCGGTGAAGAGCCATTAAAATCACAACCGTGACCGGCCCAAGGATCAGCCCGATGATGCCAAACAGCTTTAAGCCGACAAACAACGAGATCAGGGTGAGCAACGGATCAATGCCGATGCTGCTTGCCACGAGTTTGGGTTCAAGGAATTGACGGACGGTGATAATGATTCCGTAAGTGATGGAAAGGCCGATTGCCCATTGGAGGTTACCGGTCAAAAACAGATAAATGATCCAAGGAACCAAAACGGCGCCGACACCCAGATAAGGCAGCAAGTCCACCAGCCCGATGATAAATGCGATGGTAAAGGCATACGGAATTTTTAATATCGTCAGCCCGACCAACATGATCACAGCCGTGATGGTGACCAGGGCAAGTTGTGCACGGACAAATCCGAGTAACGCTTTTTTTAAATCCGTTAAAATGGACCGGATTGTTTTTTGTATGTCAACGGGGATCACCCATAATATTTTTTTACGTAAGCGCGGCCAATCCCAACCGATAAAAAGGGCGGCAAGCGTGATAAAGACAAGGACCGTGATTAAATAAGGCAGATTGCTGATAAACTGGCCGATTGCCACCAGGATTCCGGTGATGAATTCGCTTCCTTTATCGGCAATCACCCCGATGTTTTCCTGGATACTTTGGGAAATGCGTTGTTCATGCTCGGGATTTTTTTCCAGATACGTTTGCACGGTATCAATGATCCGGCGAAAATCAGTGTTTTCTTTCGTGAATGTCTGAACAAAAGTTTGCCCGATCTTATTGAAAATCACCGGCAGGAAGTCCGCCAACTTCGTTAATTCAACCACGATTTCGGCAACCAAAAAAATAATCAGCGTCAACAACAGGCTCAGAAGCAACAGCAGGATCAATGTCACTCCCGCCCAACGGGGGATTTTGGCCCTTTTGTTCAGCCAGCGGACCATCGGCTCGATGAACATGGCGATCAACCAGCCGATCACAAAGGGATACACCAGCGGCATGGTGACCGAAACCAATAAATATGTACCCAGCAGGATGCCGGCCACCAGAAGGGACCGGAGAATGATTCCCATCCATTTAGGATAAACCATCTGACGGGGACCTCCCAGTTACAACGTTCTTTGCCATTTTTATTATACCATGGAAAAAGACAAACCAAGGAGAAAATCAAAGCAAAATATTCGTTTAATTTGTTCAATTATAAACAATAGTGAATAACTGATGTGATAAATTGTTC
>NZ_JACETT010000038.1:0-57283 GCF_013912365.1 Thermoactinomyces intermedius | reverse complement strand
ATATAATAATATTATTATATAATTGGATAGAGAACGCTCAAATCTCTTCCAATCTCACTTCCACTTTCCGTGAAGGAGGTGCGCCAATGCCTTCGCTCATCCTCTCAAAGTGCGATAAATGCGGAACCCCGGATTGCAAATGCCCGGATTGCGACTGTAAAAAATAACAAATCCTCCCATAGCCAGTCCTTCAGGGCTGGGTTTTCTTTTAATGGATATACTTTTGATTTAAAAAATATAGGATTAATGCGTTAGACAAAAGTATAAAAGTATTATAACTTAGTAGATGATTGCAGCAGCTGGGCATTCCACATTAGGAGGGAAACAAGTTGAAAAAGAAAGCACTCATTCTTTTCCTCATCACCCCTTTGTGTGTGTGGATATTTCCTTCCATGACTTTCGCATACAGCTTTACGGGTGACAAATTATGTGATTATTATTATGTATACTATCGCTGGGGCGGACACATCACGAAAGAACATCAGGAAGCTTCCAAAAAAGCGATTCAAAGCTGGAATGAAGCTCAAGACAAACGCCGTTTCGTACAAGGCGATTCCTCCGCAACCGGAGTAGTCGATTCTTATTACTCCAGCACGGATGGGTATTTCGGCTATTCTTACTGGCAGACCGGCGTGGGTTCCTGCATCAATTCCTGGGTGGCAAAAATGAATACATACTATGAGTCCAATAATGACTCCCAATTCGGGCAAAGCGTCCTGGGTCATGAAATCGGGCACGTTCTCGGTTTGGCGCATACCAATTGGACATCCCTGATGAATACGGAACGGGACCGGTTTCAAACATATACCCCGCAGACCGACGACATCAACGGGGTAAACAATTTATATGAGTGAAACTTCCTGGCTTAAAGGAGGATTTTCATTGAAGTGGAAAAAAATCTCTTTTCTGTTTACAACCGTCTTTCTTCTCTTAGCTGCCGGCTGTATGCCCGGTGACAAAAAAGAGGAAGTGAACATGGGCATGCATGTCGATTTGGCCATGGCAAACAATTTGCCGGCCATGATTGATCAAGCCCCCGTCATCGTCCTCGGCGAGTACAAAGGAATGGACCGGGTGGAAAACGGGGCGCGGAATCCGAAAAATCCGGCACTTCCTTCCGAAAACACCTATCATGAAGTGCAAGTGTACAAATTTCAAGTCGACCGGGTGCTCAAAGGAGAACTGGATCAAAAGAACATCGAAATCGGCATTGCCCACAAGCTTCAATTGCAAACCAATGATGGCAATAAAATTGAAATCATCCATCCTCTTTACACCCAACCGGAGAATAACCAAAAATACATTTTATTTCTGAATCACCCGGATGCATACACCCATTACTACACATTCCGGTTTACACCGCATTCCATTAAATTGGACCAAAAAAATATTGCCCATTTGGTCATGCCTTCCATGAAACTGCAAAAACAACGTGTGGAAACGCAAGATCAAATCGTCCATATCAGCATTGACGGTTTTCCGTCCGATTATAATGATCAGATCACAGGCAAACCTTTATCCTCTCTCTTTGATTGGATCGATTTGGAAGCAAACCCGAAATAAAACAAGCTTCCATCAAGGCAAAAACCTGATTGGACTTTTTTTGGACAAGCGAACGTGACTCTCGCTTGTTTTTTTATTTCGCCTTTCAGAGATTTCAAGACGAGGCGTCTGAATATTTTGATATAATAAATTTGCGAAACATTATCAATCGAATGAGAGGAGATGGATTGTGAAGCGATGGGTCCCGTTATTGCTTTCATCTTTGATGATCGCTTTCACATGGTATCCGGCGGTGGAAGCCCGTACTTCCGGTCAAATTGAATTCCGGGGGGTTTGGATCGCCAGTGTCACGAACATCGACTGGCCGTCCAGCCCGTATCTGAGTGCGGAAGAACAAAAAAACGAGTTTATCCGGATATTGGAAGAATCCAAAAAAATGGGATTAAACGCGGTGGTGGTGCAAATCCGTCCGACTGCGGACGCTTTTTATCCCTCCCGATGGAATCCGTGGTCAAAATATCTGACCGGGGAACAAGGGAAATCCCCCGGCTATGACCCGCTGGCCTTTATGATTCAAGAGGCCCATGCACGAAATCTTGAGTTTCACGCCTGGTTCAATCCCTACCGGGTGAGCATGGACACACGACTGGATCAATTGGTTCCGGACCACCCGGCGCGAAAAAACCCGGATTGGGTGGTTTCTTACGGGGGAAAACTGTGGTACGATCCGGGAATCCCCGCTGTCCAAGATCATATTGTGGACAGCATCATGGAAGTGGTCCGCAATTATGACATTGATGCCGTTCATTTCGATGATTATTTTTACCCGTATCCTGTTCAGGGACAAGACTTCCCGGATGATGAAACCTATCAAACTTACGGGAAAAATTTTCCGGACAAAGGAGACTGGCGGCGGCATAATGTCAACACCCTCGTTCAGCGGGTCAGCCAGGCCATCAAAAGCGAGAAACCGGGTGTGAAGTTCGGCATTTCCCCGTTTGGCATCTGGAAAAACAAATCAAGCGATCCGACCGGTTCCGACACGAACGGATCCGAAAGCTATTTCACGGTATATGCCGATTCGCGCACATGGATCCGGCAGGGATGGCTTGATTACATCGCCCCGCAAATTTACTGGAACATCGGCCATCCGGCCGCCGACTATGCCAAGTTACTTGCATGGTGGTCCGGCGAAGTGGCGGGAAGAAACATTCATTTATATATTGGACATGCCGCCTACAAGATCGGCAACGATAACGAAGCTTGGGACAACCCGGAAGAAATCCCCAACCAGATCAAAATGATCCGGCAAAACGCGTTTGCAAAAGGAAGCATTTTTTTCAGTTACAAAGACTTAAATGCCAATCGCCTCGGCATCAAAGACCGTCTGGCAAACGATCTGTACCGGGAACCTGCCGAGATTCCGCCCATGTCTTGGTTGGACGGCAAATCGAAATGACGAAATTCCATTTAAAAAAAGCCGGCCTTCCTACAGGCCGGCTTTTTTCACTTTCATTTTTTTAATTCGCTTTGGACAACACCGGAAAACACCGCTTCAGTTCTTCCACAACCAAATCGCCAAATTCCTCCGTATCCACCGCCATCGTATCCGGTTTGGCCAAATCCGGCGTCCGGTATCCGTTGGCAAGAACGTTTCGCACGGCCTGTTCCACTGCCTCAGCCGCTTGGTGGAGACCAAACGAAAATTTCAACATCAATGCAGCGGACAATATCGTCGCCGCCGGATTGGCCACTCCCTGCCCGGCAATGTCGGGGGCGGAACCATGAACCGGTTCATACAAACCAAAGGAATCCTCACCCAGGCTGGCCGACGGTAACAAACCGATGGAACCGGAAAGAATGGCGGATTCATCACTTAAAATATCGCCAAACATGTTTTCCGTCACCAGCACATCGAAAGAAGACGGGCGCAGAATCAATTGCATGGCGCAATTGTCCACCAGCATGTGTTCCAAAGTGACATCCGGGTATTCTTCAGCCACTTTTTCAGTCACCTTCCGCCATAACCGGGAACTTTCCAGTACATTGGCTTTATCCACGGATGTCACCTTTTTCCGCCGCTTTCTGGCAATCTCAAATGCTTGCCGGACAATTCGTTCAATTTCGTATTCATGGTACACCAGCAGATCGGTGGCCACTTCGCCCTTTAACGTTTGCGAACGGGTCTTCTCTCCAAAATAAATACCGCCGGTTAATTCGCGAACCACGATGAGATCCACGTCTTTCACCACGTCGAACCGCAAGGAAGAATGGGTGTTTAACCCTTCAAACACCATGACCGGGCGCAAATTGGAAAACAAACCGAGTTCTTTTCTCAGCGTCAGCAAAGCTTTCTCCGGACGAAGTTCAGCCGGATACCGGTCCCATTGGGGTCCCCCGACCGCCCCGAGCAAAACCGCATCCGATTCCTTACATAATTGCAACGTTTCATCGGGGAGGGGGATGCCCACCCGGTCGATGGCCGTTCCCCCCACCAAGCTGTATTGAAATTCAAAGGTACAACCATACATCCGTTCCACTTGATGCAAAACCTTCACAGCCTCTTCGACAATCTCCGGCCCGATTCCGTCTCCCGGCAATACAGCCACTTTTTTCTTTGCTCCGCTCATCTCTGTCCACTCCTTTTGATCCTTTATACCGTCGTCACTGCTTTTTTCTCGGCAGGATAATCTCCTTTGCGACGAATCAAACGGTTGATCGCATCCAGATACGCCCGGGCACTCGCCTCCAACACGTCCGTGCTCACACCTCTTCCTCTGACATAAAGCTCGCCTTGTCTCAACTGAACACTCACTTCACCCAGCGCATCTTTCCCTTGCGTCACTGAATGGATCCGATAATCCTCCAAAGACACTTTCTCTTGTGCAACCCGGTCAATGGCTTTAAAAATGGCATCCACCGACCCGTTTCCGCATGCAGCTTCAAAAAAGGTTTTGCCATCACTTTCTCTTTTGATCTTAATGCTTGCCGTGGGAAGAGACTGATTGCCGCAGGTGACCTGCAACGATTCCATCACATAAAAGTCCTGTGCATGCACCAGTTTTTCTTCCACCAATGCAATCAAATCATCATCGGTGATTTCTTTTTTGCGGTCGGCAAACTCTTTAAAACGTTCAAACAACGGATTGACTTGCTCCTCTTTCAGCTCAAATCCCAATTCCACCATTTTTGTTTTGAAGGCATGGCGGCCGGAATGTTTGCCCAACACCAGACGGCTTTCATTTAACCCGACGCTTTCCGGAGTCATGATTTCATAAGTCTCGCGGTGTTTCAGCATGCCATCCTGATGAATGCCCGACTCATGGGCAAACGCATTGGTTCCCACCACCGCTTTGTTTCCCGGAACCGGCATCCCGGTCAATTTGCTTACCATCCGGCTGGTCCGGTGAATTTCTTTTAAATTGAGTGTCGTTTGCACTTGGTAATAAGCTTCTCTTGTTTTTACCGCCATGGCGATTTCCTCCAAAGCGGCATTTCCCGCTCTTTCACCAATCCCGTTGATGGTGCATTCCACTTGGGACACACCGGCCTCAATCGCTGCCAGACTGTTGGCCACAGCCATCCCCAAATCATCGTGGCAGTGAGCGCTCAACCGCACTTGATCCGCCCGCGGCACCCGGTTGATCACTTCGCGAAACATCTTCGCATATTCTTGCGGTGTCAGATAACCGACCGTGTCCGGCAGGTTGATCACCGTGGCCCCTGCAGAAATGGCGGTGTCCACCACTTCGCACAAAAAGTCGATTTCGGTTCTTCCCGCATCTTCTGCCGAGAACTCAATTTGTGAAAAATACTTTTTTGCATAGGTGATTGCCTCACGGATCCTGGTTTTCACCTGTTCTTTGCTCATCTGCAACTTGTATTCCCGATGGATCGGAGAGGTTGCCAGAAATAGATGGAGATATGGGGATTCCGCCGCTTGCAACGCTTCCTTTGCAAGGTCGATGTCCCTTTTCACCGCCCGGGACAAACTGCAGACGGAGGCATTTTTCACCACTTGCGCCACTTCTTTGACGGCATTCAGGTCACCTTTGGAGGAAGCGGCAAATCCGGCTTCAATCACATTCACCCCTAACTTTTCCAACTGAATCGCAATCTCCACTTTCTCCTGGGTGCTCAAATTGACACCCGGGGACTGCTCTCCATCGCGCAATGTCGTATCAAAAATCATGACTGTACGCATACCCGCTTCCTCTCCTTTAAACTCATTTATTGTTTCACAGGCTCAGCTTTCGTCCAGACCATCAACTTTCTCAACTGACTACCCACTTGCTCAATCGGATGCTCTTTCCCGGCTCTTCTCAACTCTGCAAACTCTTTGCGTCCATTCTCATTCTCTTGGATCCAACGGCGGGCAAAGGTACCGTCTTGAATTTCTTTCAAGATTTCTTTCATGGCTTCCCGGCTGGGTTCTCCAACCACCCGTTTTCCGCTGACATAATCGCCGTACTCGGCTGTGTCGCTGACCGAGTAGCGCATCTGGCTCAAACCGCCTTCATACATCAAATCGACAATCAATTTCAATTCATGCAAACATTCAAAATAAGCGATTTCCGGTTGGTATCCGGCTTCCACCAGGGTTTCGAACCCGCTTTGGACCAGGCGGCTGACCCCGCCGCACAAAACGGCTTGTTCCCCGAACAGATCGGTTTCGGTTTCTTCCTTGAAGGTGGTTTCAATCACGCCGGCTTTGGTGGAACCGATACCTTTACAGTAAGCCAAGGCAATGTCTTTGGCCCTTCCGCTTGCATCCTGATAAACCGCGATCAAGGACGGAACACCAAATCCTTCTTCAAAAACTCTCCTTAACAGATGGCCCGGCGATTTGGGGGCAACCAGGATGACATCCACCTCTTCGGGCGGAACAATTTGCTTAAAATGAATATTGAATCCGTGTGAGAACATCAATACATTTCCCGGTTGCAAATAAGGGGCAATCTGTTCTTCATACACCTTTTTCTGCAGCTCGTCGGGAATCAGCACCTGCACGACGTCGGCACGTTTGACGGCTTCATCCACCTCCAGCACTTCAAATCCGTCCGCGGCCGCCTGTTCCCAGGATTTCCCCTTCCGGAGTCCGATCACCACGTTCACTCCGCTGTCCCGCAAGTTTTGTGCCTGGGCATGCCCCTGGCTTCCGTATCCGATCACCGCCACCGTTTTTCCTTGCAACAAAGCCAAATCCGCATCTTGTTCATAATACATTTTCGCCATTCTTTCATTCCTCCTTAAGTTAAAGTGAAACCATTTGGTTTTCAGACACACTGCCTCTGGAAATCGCCGTCACCCCGGTTCGGGCCACTTCCTGAATCCCGTAGGGACGAAGCAGTTCAATCACGGCTTCCAGTTTGACCGGGTCGCCCGTCACCTGGATCACCAGCGATTGCCGGCCGACGTCCACGATATTGGCCCGAAAAGGTTCGATCACGCCGGTGATCTCGGCTCTGACCGACGGCGGTGCCGCCACTTTGATCAGGAGAAGTTCCCGTTCGACCGACTGGTCTTTTTCCAACTGCTCCACTTGGATCACGTCGATCAATTTGTTTAATTGTTTCGAAATTTGCGCAATGGTCGACGGGTTTCCCCTCGTGACGATCACCATGCGGGAGTAGGCCGGGTTTTCAGTCTCCCCCACACTGATGCTTTCAATGTTGAAGTTCCTCTGCCCGATCATACTGGCCACTCGCGCCAAGACCCGGGGTTGATTGTTGACCAACACGGATAAAACTCTTCTCATCTCAACTCATCTCCCATCACCATCTCATCCAGACTCGATCCCGGAGCCACCATCGGATAAACATTTTCCCCCGCTTCGACCCAGAAATCGACCAACGCCGGTCCGGGATGGTTCAGGGCCTCTTTCCAGGCGGAGACGGCTTCTTCCCTGGTTTTGGCCCGCCAGGCCTTGATTCCGTAAGCATCCGCCAGTTTGACAAAGTCCGGACCGCCCGAAAGGTCAACATCGCAATAACGTTGCTCATAAAACACTTCCTGCCATTGCCGGACCATCCCCAAACACTGATTGTTGATGATGGCGATTTTCACCGGAAGATTCAAAAGGGGAAGAAGCGCCAGTTCCTGGGAGGTCATTTGAAATCCCCCGTCACCCGTCACGGCGATCACCGGGCGGTCCGGCACCCCCAATTGGGCCCCGATGGCTGCCGGAAAACCGAATCCCATCGTGCCAAGACCGCCCGAACTCAGCAGCGAGCGGGGATGGTGGAACCGGTAAAACTGTGCAACCCACATTTGATGTTGTCCCACATCCGTGGTAATGATCGCTTCCCCTTTGGTCGATCGGTAAATTTCTTCAATCACCCACTGGGGTTTTAATGAACGGCCGTCGTCGCGATAAGTCAACGGATATTCTTTCTTCCAAAAATTCAACTGCTCCATCCACGCTTTTGAATCGCTCCGCGGCACTTTTCGGTTCACCTGTTGCAAAACGGTTTTGACATCTCCGACCAGCGGGATCCATGTCTCCACATTTTTTCCGATCTCCGCCGGATCGATGTCGATATGCACGATTTTGGCCCGTTTTGCAAATGTGTCGATGCGCCCCATGGTGACCCGGTCATCAAAACGAACACCGATGCCGATCAGCAAATCACACTCCAACAAAGCATGATTGGCGGTGTACGTTCCATGCATCCCCGGCATTCCCAACCAATACGGATGAGTGCCGGGAAATCCCCCGATTCCCATCAAGGTTGTGGTCACCGGAATCTCCGCTTTCTCAGCTAACTCTCTCAACTCGTCGGCCGCACCGGATGTCACCACGCCACCTCCGGCCAAAATTAATGGTTTCCCGGCTTCGGAAATGGCATCGTAAAGTTGCTCAATCCGGGCTTGCTCAGGCTCTTCAGGAATTTTTAAACCGGGGATGTTGACTTCTTCCGGATAGGAAAACGTTGTTTTCGCATTGGAAACGTCCTTCGGAATGTCAATCAGCACCGGTCCGGGGCGCCCCGTTGTGGCAATTTTGAACGCCTCTTTCACGATTCTCGGCAATTGGGAAACATCCCGGACCAAATAGTTATGCTTGGTGATCGGCATCGTGATTCCCGTAATGTCTGCTTCCTGGAAAGCATCCGTCCCCAGCAAATCCTGGGCCACATTCCCTGTGATGCAAACCAAAGGAACGGAATCCATCATGGCTGTTGCAATGCCTGTGACAAGGTTGGTTGCACCCGGTCCCGATGTGGCAATGACCACCCCGGGCTTTCCGGTTGCTCGCGCGTATCCGTCAGCGGCATGAATGGCTCCTTGCTCGTGGCGAGCGAGCAGATGTTGAACTTTTTCGTGATATAACGTGTCATAGATCGGCAGTACTGCTCCGCCCGGATAACCGAATATCACCTCTACTCCTTCCCGGATCAAACTGCGAAGCAAAATCTCGGATCCAGTCAGTTCCCTCTTCTCTGCTTCTGACTCAACTGCCTCCATCGTTCTGGTTTCCACTTGGGGAGCCAACTCTTGTTCCTCCTTTTTGGATGTAAATAAAAAAACCCGATTCACCCCACACGACAAGTGCATGCCGTCATTGGGACGAATCAGGTTCGTGGTACCACCCAATTTTACCGACTTTTCGCAAAGCCGGTCTCAATGGGTACAGACAAGACACTTGGCCTGTACCCTGTCGATAACGGGACAACCGGGAATGTACTACTCGATGCAAACGCATTGCATCTTTGGCCACCCGACTCCGAGGTGAGAGAATCATAAGCTCATGGTTCCGGTCTCAGCAAAATCCGGACTCTCTGTAACTCACTCGCTTATGTTCATTCCTCTTCATCGTCTCAATATACTGAATTATCAGGCTTGTTGTTGTTTTAAAACAGCCGCTTGAAAAACGGCAGAAATTCAAGAAACATCAGCAATGAAGTTTTTTGAGAATTACAATTTCGACTATTTAGATGCTATTATAATCACCCTCTTCACAGGGTGTCAACCGGTTTTTCCGGGAAATTTCATTACAAATTTGTAATCGTTTGCAAATTTTTTAAATAAGTTGAATCACTTCTTTTTTCAGAAAGTGATTCAACCCGTTAAAAATTCCTATACTTTTTTTAAAACGGCCCCGGTGTTGGCCGATGTCACCATATGGGCGTAACGCCTTAAAAAACGTCCCTCCACTTCGATGGAAGGTACTTTCCATGCCGCTTTCCTTTTTTCCATCTCCTCATCGGAAATCAAAAGCTCCAGCGTTCCCCGATCCAAATCAATTTCAATTTCATCCCCCGGCTCAACCCATCCGATGGGGCCTCCTTCTGCCGCCTCGGGGGAAATATGACCGATGCAAATTCCCCTTGTCGCCCCGGAAAAACGGCCGTCGGTGATCAACGCCACTTCTTTTCCGAGCCCCATTCCCATGATGGCGGAAGTCGGGGACAACATTTCCGGCATGCCCGGGCCGCCTTTGGGTCCTTCATACCGGATGACCACAACATGTCCGGGCTTCACTTTTCCCATGGCAATTCCGGCAATGGCCGAATCCTGGGAATCAAACACAATGGCTTTTCCCTTAAACCGGCGAATGGAAGGATCCACCGCCCCGGTTTTAATCACTGCACCGTCGGGAGCCAGGTTTCCGTATAAAATTTGCAGTCCTCCCGTTTCACTGTATGGATTGTCAATCGATCGAATGACCGCACGGTCTTTGACTTTTGCTTCTGCAATATTTTCGCCCAGCGTTTTCAAGGTCACCGTCGGACGGTCCAGATTCAGCAATCCCCCGATTTGGCTCAACTCATGAAGAATGGCCGAAATGCCTCCCGCCCGGTCCACATCTTCCATATGCCAATTTCCCGCCGGGCTGACTTTACATAAGTACGGGACTTTTTTCGAAAGTTCATTGATGGACTCCAGCGGATAATCAATTCCGGCTTCGTGCGCAATCGCCATGGTATGAAGGATCGTATTGGTGGAACCTCCCATGGCCATGTCCAACACCAGGGCATTATCCACCGCTTCCTTGGTGACAATGTCCCGCGGCTTCAGGTCTGCTTCGATTAAACGGAGAATTTGCCGGGCCGCTTTTCGCGCCAATTCATTTCGTTCCTCCGTGCCGGCAAGGATGCTTCCGTTTCCCGGCAAAGCCAACCCCAAAGCTTCCGCCAGACAGTTCATCGAATTGGCCGTAAACATCCCGGAACAAGACCCGCAGCTCGGGCATCCAAACTGTTCCAACGTTTGCAATTCCCGCTCGTCCATTTTTCCGGCGTGGTAAGCCCCCACTCCTTCAAAAACCGAAACCAGATCCACTTTTTCTCCCTGCGGCGTCACCCCGGCCCGCATCGGTCCGCCGCTGACGAATATGGTTGGGATGTTCACCCTTAACGCCCCCATCATCATGCCGGGCGTAATTTTGTCACAATTGGGAATACAAATGAGACCGTCAAAC
Source organism: Thermoactinomyces intermedius (assembly GCF_013912365.1). Classification (NCBI taxonomy): domain Bacteria; kingdom Bacillati; phylum Bacillota; class Bacilli; order Caryophanales; family Thermoactinomycetaceae; genus Thermoactinomyces; species Thermoactinomyces intermedius. The sequence goes on along the minus strand of NZ_JACETT010000038.1, from coordinate 46,356 downwards.
CAATGGGCCAACGCCACCGTCTCCACCGAATCGGCAATGATTTCCCGGCTGGGCAGCGAGTAACGCATGCCGATATGCCCCATGGCAATGCCGTCATCCACACCGATCGCATTAAATTCAAAAGGAACTCCGCCCGCCTCCCGGACGGCTTCTTTCACCACTTCGGCAAATTTATTTAAATGCATATGCCCCGGAATGATTTCAACAAATGAATTGCATATGCCGATAAAAGGCTTGTCAAAATCTTCATCTTTCAAACCGGCAGCCCGCAACAATGCGCGGTGCGGCGCCCGGTCGATGCCTTTTTTAATTTTGTCACTTCGCATTGTTATCCCCCTTTTTTGATTTTTCATATCAGTTTATAACAAAACGGGACGGTTGTCACGAATAAAAAAGAACGAAAAAAACAAAAACAACAGAAATTTATGTTGTAAAATTGAAAGAGAATGGTTTATAATCATGACTAATATTTCACTTCATAAAACAAAATGGGGAATCCGAAGAAGGAGAAAGTGATGTTGGACAGAATTGAAATGTCAATGGAATTGGAACAAGTGTTTCGCCTCATTTTACGGCAAATCCGTAAAGATTTAACGGAAATTTGGGGAGATCAAATTAACGGGGCTGAATTCGGCGTGCTCAAAAAACTCAATAAAAGCCCTCAAATCATTACCGCGCTGGCACAGGAATTTGATGTGTCCGTCAGCCACATCACTCATGTGGCGGATCAGTTGGAGAAAAAAAATCTGGTGTACCGGCAACGGTCCCAATTGGACAAACGCGTGGTCGAACTGCATCTGACCGATCAAGGCAAGGAACTGATTCAAAAACTTGCCGACCAAAAATCCGAATACTTTCGGAAAAAATTTGAAAACTTGTCCACGGAAGAGTTGCAAACCTTGCTTTCCCTGTTGCAGAAAGTCATTTAAAAAACCCCCGGATGCCGGGGGTTTTCTCCATCGATCGGTCCATTATTTTGCTTTTTTGGCAACATTGACCAATTCGGCAAACGCTTTTTGGTCCGTCACGGCCAATTCCGCAAGAACTTTCCGGTTGATGTCCACGCCTGCCACTTTCAGGCCATGGATGAATTTGTTATAAGACATGCCGTTCATGCGTGCGGCCGCATTAATGCGTGTAATCCACAATTTGCGGAAATCACGCTTACGTTGGCGGCGGTCACGGTATGCATACATCAACGATTTCATGACTTGTTGTTTTGCCGTACGGAACAACGCATGTTTGGAACCAAAATAACCTCTAGCCAATTTCAGTACCTTTTTGCGACGTGCACGCGTCACGGTACCACCTTTCACTCTTGCCACAATAAATCCCTCCTGAAGTCTCTTTCTTTAGGCGTTTCTTACAGATAGGAAATCAACTGTCTGATCCGTTTTTCATCACCGGAGTGCATGATTGCACTTTTACGCAATTTGCGTTTGCGCTTCGGGCTTTTTGCCTCGAACAAGTGGCTTGTATACGCATGGGAGCGTTTCACTTTGCCGGTTCCGGTTTTCTTAAAGCGCTTTGCCGCAGCTTTTTTGGTTTTCATTTTTGGCATAACATTGTCCTCCTTCTACTGTTTCGGTGCTAAAATCATGATCATCTGACGGCCTTCCAATTTCGGAGCCCGTTCGATTTCCGAAAGGTCTTCCACTTCCTTGGCCATCCGGTCCAAAATACTGCGTCCCAATTCCTGGTGAGTGATTTCCCGGCCGCGGAATCGAATGGTCAGCTTCACTTTGTTTCCTTTTTTGAGGAATTTTTTCACATTGCTCAATTTGGTTTTGATGTCGTTCTCTTCAATCGTCGGGCTGAGGCGCACCTCTTTGATTTGAATCGTTTTTTGATTCTTGCGTGCTTCTTTTTCACGTTTGCTTTGTTCATAACGGTACTTTCCGTAATCCATGATACGGCAAACCGGCGGTTTTGCCTGCGGGGCAACATTCACGAGATCCAGATTGGCTTCTTGTGCAAGCTGCAAAGCCTCCCGAATGGGTTTGATTCCCAATTGCGTACCGTCAACGCCGATCAGGCGAACTTCCCGAGCACGAATCGACTCATTGACTTGGTGCTGATGTTCCTTGCTGATACCTGCCACCTCCGGAAAAAAATTGAAAAATAAAAAAGTGTAAGCGCAGAAAACGCCCACACTTTGCTTCCAATATCCACAGGAAAATCAGTTGCATCGGAACCTGCCAACTCCGCGTTGATCAGGTGAGAAGCGGGCGCTTCTTCTTGCATGACAAAAATATACTATCACAGAAACAAAACCCGTGTCAAACGTGACGCACGATCCAAAACGGCCAATTTGAATATATTCTTTTTCCCGGGATCCGTCAAACGGAAAATAAAGGAAAAAGTTTTGTCCGTTTTGTCACCTTTTTTACAGGAGTTTGTCAGTAAAAAAATGTATACTGAAGGTAAGTTCATTGCAATGAAAGGGTGAAACCATGGCTGACCAAACCAGGCAAATTCCGGCGGACGAAAAGAAAACCACGGCATGGATCGTCACCTTGACCATCATCATCAACGCCATTATCGTCGTCCTCTTTTTCATGCCGAAATACCAAGGGTTCGATCATGTGGATTTAACGTTTTTGCCCATGTTAAACGCAATTTTCAACAGCTTTACGACAGTGTTCCTCATTACCGCATTATATTTCATCAAGAAAAAAAATATACGCATGCACCGCCGTTTTATCTTTGCCGCCTTCGGGTCGACCGCTCTTTTTTTGATCACTTATCTGGTTTATCATTCGTTGGCGCCTTCCACTTCTTACGGCGGGGAAGGATGGCTCAAAATCATCTATTACTTCATCTTGATCACCCATATCGTTTTGGCCGCCCCCACCGTGTTTCTCGCTCTTTTCACGATGGTTCGCGGCTTGAAGATGCAGGTGGAAAGACACCGGAAAATCGCACGCTGGACCATGCCGATCTGGCTGTATGTCAGCATCACCGGTGTGCTGGTTTATTTGATGATTTCCCCTTATTATTGAAAAAAGCACCCCTTCACCAAACGGGGTGCTTTTTTCATCGTCATTTTTTCTCTTTGATTTCCGCAACCAATTGTTCAATCACTTCATCCAGCGGCTTGGCGCCGAGATCTCCTTCGGTCCGCTTCCGGACAGCCACGGCATTCGCATTCATTTCTTTTTCACCGATCACCAGCATGTAGGGAACTTTTTGCACTTGGGCTTCCCGGATTTTATAACCAACTTTTTCATCACGGCCGTCCAGCTCCGCACGGATTCCCGCCTCCCGCAACCGGGCCGTCACTTGTTCGGCGTAGTCATTAAACGCGCGGGAAATCGGAATCACTTTGGCCTGAACCGGAGCCAGCCATAACGGGAAAGCACCGCCATAGTGCTCGACCAAAATCCCGATAAAGCGGTCAATCGACCCGTAAATGGCCCGGTGAATCACCACCGGACGATGCCGTTCATTGTCCTCCCCGACATAGGAGAGATCAAATTTCTCCGGCATTTGAAAATCCAATTGGATGGTGGCGCATTGATGGCTCCGCTTCAAAGCATCCCGGATATGGAAATCGATCTTCGGACCGTAAAACGCACCGTCTCCTTCATTGATCCGGTATTCGATGCCGGACTTATCCAATACACTTTGCAGCGCAGATTCCGCTTTTTCCCACAGTTCATCCGAACCCATCGAATCTTCGGGACGGGTGGAAAGCTCGATGGAATAGGGGAAACCAAAGGTGCTGTAAATCTGATCCACCAGTTGAAGCGCGGCGGTCACTTCTTCTTCGATCTGATCCGGCCGCACAAAGATATGCGCATCATCCTGGGTGAACGTCCGGACCCGGAGCATGCCGTTTAAAGCTCCCGACAACTCGTGGCGATGCACTTGCCCGAATTCAGCCAGGCGAAGCGGCAAATCCCGGTATGAGCGGATATCATGTTTAAATATCAGCATATGTCCGGGACAGTTCATCGGTTTGACGGCAAAAGCGGATTCATCCACATTGGTAAAGTACATGTTTTCCTTGTAATGATCCCAGTGTCCCGATTGTTCCCACAAGCGCTGGTTCATGATGAGCGGGGTGCGGACTTCTTTGTAACCGGCTTTGATTTGCAGATCACGCGAGTATTGTTCCAATTCATTGCGCAAAATCATCCCGTTCGGCAAATAAAACGGCATGCCGGGTGCTTCCTCCGAGAACATGTATAAGCCGAGTTCCCTTCCCAGTTTCCGGTGATCCCGCTTTTTCGCTTCTTCCAGGAAGTTTAAATGCTCCTCCAACTGGGATTGTTTCGGCCAGGCCGTCCCGTAAATCCTCTGCAGCATCTGGTTGTCCGAATCCCCGCGCCAATAAGCCCCGGCGATGCTTAATAATTTAAACGCTTTGATTTTTCCGGTGGACGGCAGATGGGGACCACGACACAGATCAAAAAACTCGCCTTGATGATACATGGTGATCACTGCATCTTCCGGCAGGTCACGAATGATCTCCAATTTCAGATGATCGCCTGTTTCTTCATAAATCCGGATGGCTTCCTCCCGGGAAACGACTTTTCGCTCAATCGGCAAATTTTCTTTGACGATTTTTCTCATCTCTTCTTCGATCTTGGGCAGATCCTCCGGCGTCAAACGAACCGGCAAATCCACGTCATAATAAAATCCGTCTTCAATCACCGGGCCGATCCCCAGTTTCACATCCGGATACAATCGTTTCAACGCCTGTGCCATCAGGTGAGCCGTGCTGTGGCGGTATACTTCCAAGCCTTCTTCATCGTCCAAAGTCAACACTTGGATTTCGGCGCCGTCCGGCACTTCTCTGGACAAATCCACCACTTGGCCGTTGATTTTGCCGGCAACGGCTTTTTTGGACAAGCTCCGGCTGATGGAGCCGGCAATCTCCCCCACCGTGACGGACGATTCATACTCACGAACGGAACCGTCCGGGAATTTGACACTGATGCTCATTTCCATCTCTCCTTTTTTTCATATCAATAAAAAAAGCCCCTCCCTCAAAGGGACGAGCTGGTCGTCGCGGTTCCACCCTTCTTCAACCTGAAACAGCCGGATCAGGCTGTTTAAGGTTCTCTCATCTCAATAACGGCGAAGTCCCGGCAACAATTACTGGCATCCATGATGCGTTCCTTGTTGCAGCTCTGAGGTGGTAAGCACTTTCCGATTGGGTTATGGAGGCTTCCAGCCGCTGACCCCCACTCTCTGAAACCGTCGGAGATGCCCGTGTCCTCATCATCGCTTTTGGATAAAATTTTTTATGTATTATACTCATTTCGTCACCGGTTCGTCAAGCATCTTCCAAAAACGGCCGGGCGGATGGCTGACATTGGCTGCAGCCGTCACAAGTCATCACTCTTCCTTCAAAAATTTGCATCAAGGTTTTGATCACATTTTCATCCGGGCTGGTGGTATGGATGATGATCCGCTCCGGCGTCATGCTTAACAAAATGCTCATCAGGTGATCTTTTTGAGATGCCGTTTGATCGGCCATTTCCATAAAAACCGGCTCCAGATCTTTGTCCAAAACCGGGGTGCCGTCCGCTTTCAGCACATGAAATTGTTGGTTGTCATGGATGACATGCACCAGCCCGATTTTCGGGGGCCGGGACTCGATAAACATGCGCAACAATTCAATAAATTCATGGTATTGCCTTTTCAAACGGTAAGCTTGAATAGCTTCCTCCACACAAGCCATCAGCGTTTTCCGGTAAGTCTTCAAGCGAAAGGATACAAAACCGTCCAAAGCAATGTGATGATTTTCTTTCAAAAAACCGGCGATCTGTTTCTCCAATTTCTCCCGCCGGCTGCGGTATATCACCTGTTGGCATTCCCACGCGCTGGTCTCCAATTGCTCCAACACCTGTTGCTGTATCTGCCCGATTTCTTTCTTAGTGAAATAATGGTGGCTGGATTGGATCATTTTGTTAATCCATTTTGGTTCCAGATGGTCACAAATGTAACGGGTCAGGATTTTGCCCACTTGCCATGCCATCCGATCCCTTTGTTTCTCATCCATCCACTGTTTCAACCGGATGAGGATGACATAACGCTCTCCCATTCCCATCTCTTTCATGTCAAAAGCCGGGCAGACGGAGCGGATGCCCTCGCGCAAGTCTTGCAAACAGGAACGAAATGGCTCATCTCTCTGATCAAACGAAATCAGATATTTCAACCGTCTCCCCTCCCATCCAAGGATCAACTGAGGCAACTCCTTTCCATACCAATATATGTTGCAACCAATAACGGTATACAAAAAAACAAAAGGACCAACGAAAAACAAAAAAGACTTGGTCAAAAAACCAAGCCTTCTCTTCAGAACCATCCGGCCATTTTTACTTCGTTATAAAGAATCAGTCCGATCAAATAAACAAACCCCAGCGCAGCCAACAAAACGGACAGCCTTCCGATCAGTTTTTCTTCGCTCCCGCCCGTTTTCACCTTGATTCCAAAAGCTTTCATGGAAAATTTCTTTTTATGAGGCCACAAATAAGGAACTCCCGCACTGGTTAACGTATCCGCAAAAAGATGGGACAAATAACCAACCAACACCGGTACGGCCATCCACGGTTGAATCGTGTAAAACATCCAAGTGACGTAGGCACAGGTCAGTAGCGAATGGGTTACCGACCGGTGAGGGGCATAAGCGACGCTGGCGGCAAAAATCCCCAACAGCAACACCCAAAGAGGCAGGCTTTTGATGAAAAACAGCAGAATCATGACCACTCCCAAAGCGGCCAGCGCAAATGACCGGTAGGTCCTGCTCAGCGAAGGGAACAGAAAGTTGTTAATCAGGCTGCCGTCTTCATCGATATCCGGGAGCAAAGAAGCAATTCCCGCCAAAACAATGGTTAAAGCAAGTTCCCCTACATCATCCGGATTTCCGGAAGCCACGGCCAGTCCGACACCCGATGCCACGCCGATGGCAAAATGTGTTTTTCCTGTCAAACCCTCTCCTCCTATCTCTCTGTATCTGAGGGCAAATGAAGGATTTGCCATAAAAAAACCTTTTTGATCCCATATTTAAAATAGCAAATATATAAAGTAAAATCTATTTATTTTCTTAAATTATGAAATGGCACCCCGGGAACCGGAATGCCACTTCGTCCAAGACCACAATCAGTTTTGCATCACGAAATCTTTTTCAGTATACTCGCCCTCTTTAAAAACACGCAAGATCTCATATTTCGTGTTCCGTTGCGCCGGAATTTTCCCGGCTTCCCGGATCAGGCGCAAAATGAGGTGGTTGTTTACTTTATGAGTGGTGCCGGCAGCCGAAACCACGTTTTCTTCGATCATGGTGCTTCCAAAGTCATTGCATCCGAAGTGCAGTGATTTTTTCCCGATTTCCGGTCCCATGGTCACCCAGGAAGATTGGAGGTTGGGGATGTTGTCCAGCATCAACCGGGAAATCGCCACCGCTTTCAAATATTCTTCAGGTGGCAGTTTTTCCCGTTTCAAATTGGTGTTGTCCGGCTGGAACGTCCATACGATGAAAGCGAGGAATCCTTTGGTCTCGTCTTGGGCCTGCCGGATCCGGAGCAAATGATTCACCCGGTGTTCATTCGTTTCGCCAAAACCGATCACCATGGTAGCCGTGGTGTGCATCCCCACACGATGGGCCGTTTGCATGACATCCATCCAATCGCGCCAGGAACCTTTCAACCGGCTGATTTTCCGGCGAATTTCATCATCCAGAATTTCCGCTCCGCCGCCGGGCAAAGAATCCAGCCCCGCTTCATGCAACCGGCGGATCACTTCTTCCAGGGAAAGGCCGGATACTTCTTTCATTTTCATGATTTCAGCAGGCGAAAAAGAATGCATGGTGATATCGGGAAAGCGTTTTTTAATTTCCCGTAACAGATTCGTGTAATATTCAAACGGCAAATCCGGATTGGTTCCGCCTTGCATCAGGATTTCCGTCCCGCCCACATCCACGGTTTCCTGGATTTTTTGGAAGATCACTTCATTCGGCAGGACATACCCTTCTTCCGACCCCGGCCGGCGGTAAAACGCACAAAACCGGCAATATGTGTCACAAATATTGGTATAGTTGATATTGCGACCGATGACAAACGTTGTGACCGGCTCCGGATGCCATTTTTTCATGATCTGGTCCGCAGCCCATCCCATTTTTTCAATCTCGTCACTTTCCCACAGGGCCAGCCCGTCTTCAAACCCCAAGCGTTCTCCGGCAAGCGCCCTTTCGATGATGGAATCAATCTTCGACATATCTATTCAACCTCCTAAAGAGTCAGATCGACCGCCAACCCAATCATGTCCATCGTATCACAAATCAAAACGGATGGGGCGGGAATACTGCACAAAAAATCCTCCTGTTTTCAGGCGATGTGAATTCACCCGATGAAAACAGGAGGATTTTTTTATGTTGTGGTGCCGAGGGTCGGACTCGAACCGACACGGTGGTACACCCACCGCAGGATTTTAAGTCCTGTGCGTCTGCCAATTCCGCCACCCCGGCAAAAAATTGGTGGTTCGGGACGGAATCGAACCGCCGACACGAGGATTTTCAGTCCTCTGCTCTACCGACTGAGCTACCGAACCTTATGTAACAAATTGTTGACGACAAATGATATTATACCACGCAAGCATCAAACACGCAAGATGAATCAGGAAATTTTTTTGTTCAAGACACCCCCTGCCACCGTCTGATGATGTTCAGGGGGTGTTTTTTTTCTCCTTGTTGCCGGCCACAAAACGCTCATTCATCAACCGAAGTTTCGCGCGAATCTGTTCTTGCTGGTCTGCCCATTCATCTTTTGTCGCTTGTCCGGATTTTGCCCGTTGGGATTGCTCCATTTGCATTTGCAATGTTTGGGGCAATGCTTCCGGCTTGTTGCGGGGATTTTTCGGTTGGAAAGAACGCGGCTGCTGCTTTTTCTTTTTCGTTTCCCATTCTTCTTTTTTCGCCTGCTCCACGGCCTCTTCCACCGTGGAAATGCCCAGCCGTTTCCAATGGCCCGCAATTTTTTCCACCAAATTTCGCGGCAGTTTATAATCATATTTCAACAAGACATATTCCAAGAGCACATTGACCACCCCCGGCGGCAATCCGTAGTGGCGAATCAACGACTCCACGATTTCCACATCGCTGGCCGGGATTCGCGCCCCTTTCTGGTAAAAAGCCAAAAGTTGCATGGGGGAAATTTGCGCCAATTGCCGAATGTGCTTTTCTTCTTCAGAAAGCGGCTTTTCCCGATCCGGCGGCATCTTTTTCTCCTCTTTGGCCGCCAACGCATCCGCCTTCTTTGCCACCACGGGCGTACTGCCAAACTGCATGCAATATTCACTGCGGACAAAAGAACGCAAGCGGTCCAGACGGATTTGTCCGTGACTGGTCACATAAGGATTTTGCAACGCTTTTAAAATCGCCCATTCATCCAGCTGATACAAAAAACCAAGTTCTCTGATTTCTTTTTTTAAATCCTCCGTCCAAACATCTTTTCCCAATAAGTGCGACAAGCGCAACTGCAGCATGGAAAAATCAATGTCGTCCTGCATAAAATCCGGCCTTTTTCCTTGATGCAGGCTTTCGTCGATTTTGGCCACCGGCCCGGTCACTTCTTTTTCCCGTTCAGCTTGTTTGGCCAGTTCTGCCGGCGAAATGCTGTCAAACACATCCTGGAACGAACGGGTGATGTTTTTCTTTTTTTCTTCCTTCCGGCCGGGTTGAAAACGGTCATCCCCGGTCAGCCAGTCTTTTACGGCAATGTATCTTTCTTTGCCCAATGCATTGTAAAGCGTGACACTTAAAATATCACTTTGAAAAAACTTTGCCGGCGTCAGCGGGGGGAGCATTTCATATTCATAATAAACATGATCTTCTTCCTCTTCGATCTCATACGTATTGATCAGTCCGACACCTTCCAGCAAATGTCTGGCTTCCAACAGTTGATCAAACGTAAAGGAACATAACTGCAATAAATACGAATGAGCATACAACTTGGAAACACCGGCACGGTGAAGGGGAACTTGACAGGCCAGCGTCATGTATAATGAGATGGCAGAAGCTCCGACGATGGGTTGATACAGATGAATCAGTCCAACGAGATCTGCATGATGGATCGGACGATGGGTGCGGCAACGCCAACCCGCGTCTTTCCAAAACATAGCCATGGTTTGGCCTCCTCTGCACTTCGCTTTCGCTAGCATTCGGGAATATCATTGTAACATACGAGCCTGCCGGATCATCAAATCCCATTTCCCACCAATTCTTACTCAGACCCTCGTTTTTTTTCTTTATCAAAAGCCATTTTCGACCGTTGCAACAGTTCTTCCAACTCATTGACAAAAACGTTGATATCTTTAAACTGCCGGTAGACAGAGGCAAACCGCACATACGAAACTTCATCAATGTCAACCAGCCGCTCCATCACCATTTCACCGATTTCCTTGGACGGGACTTCTGCCGCTCCGCATTGCCGCAACTTTCTTTCAATATCCACGACAAGGTCTTCCAGCCTGGCCAGCGGAACCGGCCTTTTTTCGCAGGCACGAATCAGGCCGCGAAGCAGCTTTTCACGGCTGAATTCTTCGCGGCTCCCGTCTTTTTTGATCACGATGAGTGGTTGTTCTTCAATCATTTCAAAAGTGGTGAAGCGCTGTTCGCACTTTTCGCATTCCCTGCGCCGGCGAATCGCCCTTCCTTCATGAACCGGGCGGGAGTCCAGGACACGGCTGCCATGATTTCCGCAAAACGGGCATCTCAAGTTTCATCATCTCCTCCTGACTTCGTCTGCTTTTGCGTCTGTGTGCGAACCACCCTTATCCTGAGCACAAATGTCATATTTCCATTTTAAATATTTGTTGACAGGTTTCAACCCATATTTTGTCACCGGTTGGACTCACTTCTGTTCCAACAAGGCTTCGATTTCGGGTGCAATCTTTTTGGGTGAGGTGGTCGGGGCAAAGCGTTTGACCACATTTCCTTGCCGGTCAACCAGGAATTTGGTGAAGTTCCATTTGATCTCTTTGTTCAACAATCCTTGTGCCGATTGGGTCAGGTATTTGAAAAGCGGATGTTGATTTTCCCCCTTCACATCCACTTTTTGAAACAAGGGAAAGGTGACACGGTAGTTGATTTCGCAAAAATTACGGATTTCTTCGTCCGTTCCCGGTTCCTGGTTCCCAAATTGGTTGCACGGAAAGCCCAGCACATAGAACCCGCGGCCGTGATATTTTTCATACAGTTCTTGCAAATCTTTGAATTGCGGGGCAAATCCGCACCGGGTCGCCGTATTGACGATCAACAGGACGTTCCCTTCATATTCTTTCAGAGATTGTTCCTCCCCTTGATTGGTGACAACGGTATATTCGTAAACACTCATGGTTCAACCTTCCTTTCATGGTATGTCACAGCTTCAGCGGTGTCCACCAGGCTTTGTAAGCTGTTACAATTTTATTTTCTCAAATGAGAAAAACCTTAAATAGAGAACATACATTCCATTTGTTTCATTAAATAAACAATCCGGTGAAACATCCGGTCAAAGCTCCCTATAAAAGGAAAAAGCTTGCAGAATCATTTTCCGCAAGCTTTTCATCCCGTCACACCGTCACTTTCGTCTTCATTTTTTCCCCGACATATTTGGCCAGGTCGACGACTCGGCAGGAATAACCCCACTCATTGTCATACCAAGCAAGGATTTTTACTTGCCGGTTGCCCATGACCATGGTCGACAAGGCATCCACGATGGATGAATGTTCGTTTCCGTTGAAATCGGAAGAAACCAGCGGCGCTTCACAAACATCCAAAATCCCTTTGAAACGGGTTTGGGCTGCATGTTTCAACGCTTGATTGACCTCTTCTTTGGTCACCGGTTTTTCCGTGTCCACCACCAAATCAATGACCGAAACGTTCGGTGTGGGAACCCGCAGGGCAAATCCGTTCAACTTCCCTTGCAGTTCGGGAATCACCAATCCCAATGCTTTGGCCGCCCCGGTTTTGGTCGGAATGATGGATTGCGCACAAGCGCGGGCCCTGCGCAGATCTTTATGCGGATTATCCAGGTTCTTCTGGTCATTGGTGTAGGCGTGAACCGTGGTCATCAACCCGTGAACAATCCCGAACGATTCGTGCAACACTTTGGCCACCGGTGCCAAGCCGTTGGTGGTGCAGGATGCATTCGAGATGATGTGATGCCGGTCCGGATCGTAATCGCTTTCATTGACTCCCATGACAACCGTGATGTCTTCATCTTTTCCGGGAGCGGTGATCACCACTTTTTTGGCGCCGGCGTTCAAATGTTTTTGCGCCCCTTCGCGATCCCGGAATTTTCCCGTCGCTTCCACCACAATGTCAATATCCAATTCGCGCCAGGGCAACTCTTCGGGGTTGCGGTTGGAAACCAGGCGGACTTCATGTCCGTCGACACAAAGACCGTGATCGGATACCGTCACATCTTTATGATATAATCCGTGAATTGTGTCATACTTAATCAAATGCGCCAAGGTTTCGGCCGGATAACTCGCATTCACGGCAACGACTTCGATTTCCGAAACTTCCATGGCTTTGCGAAAAACCATTCTTCCAATGCGCCCAAATCCGTTAATTGCGATACGAACTGCCATAATGGTATACCCCTTCCCATTTGTCACACTCTAATATTCACTTTTATTATAATAAGTATGTCACATTTTGCAACCAGCAGAAACAAAAAACCTGTTCCCGCAAAGGAACAGGTTTCAAGCCGTATTCATTTTTCTTGTTCCCTTTTGTATTCCTCAAATTCCCCTTGGTACAATTGTTTGTACTTCTCATAATAATAACTGACCCTGGTCACATAATGACGGGTCTCCCCAAAATTCTCCGGAATTTGTGTGACATTTTGCCGTGTGCCGTCCCAAACCCCTTGCTCCAACCATTTGTCGACACGGCCATGCCCGGCATTGTATGCGGCCATGACCGCCACTTTATTTCCGTTATACCGTTTGGTCAAGTAAGCAATATACCAGCTTCCCAATTGGATGTTGATGGCGGGGTCATACACATAATCTTTCAGCGCCGGTGAAAAGTTTCCGTTTTTGATGATAAAATCCGCAGTATCCGGCATAATTTGCATCAAACCCTGTGCCCCGACATGCGATTCCCTTTTTGGTTGAAATTTGGTTTCCACCCGGATAATCGCCATGACCAAAAAGGGATCGGCGTTGGTTTCAATCGCACTGTTAAAAATATATTCTTCGTATTTCAACGGATAGATCATCATGTTAAAAAGCGGGATGGCCACGATGACAAACACCAGCAACAAGATCAAAGCAATCATAATCGTGCGCTTGGGAGGCAGTGCATCCACAGCCGGCTTTACCCACTTTTTGAGATTAGTTGTTTCCATAACTGATCAACCTGTCTTTCCGTCTCTGACAAAGTTCCCCGATTGTCAATCACATAATCGGCATACTTCTTTTTCTCTTCGATATCCATCTGTGCGAGAATCCGTTTTTCCGCTTCCTCTTTGGAAAGTGCGTTTCGTTTCATTAATCGTTCCAATTGAATTTCTTTCGGTGTATATACTAAAATAACGGCTTCCACCCATTGCGTCAAATTCCCTTCAATCAGCAACGGGACATCCCAAATCAACAAATCCGGATCTTTCTCTTTTTTGATTTTTTCCGTTTTGGCACGCATGGAATCCACGATCAACGGATGCAACAACCGATTCAACTTTTCCCGTTCGGCAGGGTTTTGAAAAATTCTTGCTCCCAACCGTTCGCGATTCAGTTTCCCTTCCTCATCCAATATCCCGGGGCCGAACTCCCGGACAATCCGCGCCAACCCTTCGGTTCCCGGCTCAACCACTTCGCGGGCAATTTGGTCGGCATCGATGATTTCGGCTCCCTTTCGGCGAAACATCTCAGAAACCGTGCTTTTCCCGGTTGCGATGCTTCCCGTCAATCCCATCAACAACGTTTTTCACCGCCTTTTCACATGAATCGCATCATTCCGAGCAAAATCAAAATAACCCCCGGCATATAAGCCCAAAAGCGATTTTTTAAATTCTTGGCACAGGAAAACCCGATCCACATCCCCAGCCGTAAAAACAATGCACTCATCAACGCAATCGAAAAGGCCGTGGGAACGGGCGGGAACCCCATCATCGCCGCCCCGATGCCGGCGCCAAAAGCATCCAGGGACAAAGCCGTTCCCAACAAAAACGCTTCGGCGGAAGAAATGGATCCGGAATTATCCATATCTGCCATCACGGGAGTTTTTAACACCTTAACCACCAAGCCAAGCCGTTTGATTTGAAAAGTCCAGGTTTTTATCGATAAACAGGATGGACTCTCTGAACGGATTTCATCCTCATTCGTTTCTTTTAAATTCTTTTCCCCCTGCAAAATGATCCACAAGCCGAGGATGATCAATAAAACGGCTCCGAGTGCCTGTGTAAATACGGGGGAAAACAACGCAGAAATAAATTTCCCCATGCACATCCCCATGTAAAGCACGGCGCCGGAACATCCGGCAATGATGACGGTGGATACCAGGGGGATACGAATTTTTCTCAACCCGTAGGTTGTGCCCACTCCAAAACTGTCCAAACTGACGGCAAAAGCCAGCCCGATGATCAACCAACCATGCAACATCACTGATCCCCCTCATAAGATAGGCATTTGTTACCCCTATCTTATGAAGGAACGATCCATGAGGTCACCGTTGGCAATGAGAACACACGTGCGTTCCCCGTCCGGCCACAACCAACCGTTCAATCGGCCTTCCGCATTTGAGACAAGGTTCGTGTTTCCGGCCATAAACCTGGATTTTCATCTGGAACATTCCCATTTCGCCTTCCCCGTTCAAATAAGAACGGACAGAAGACCCTCCCAGTTCAATGGCTTCTTTCAGGGTTTGTTGAATGCTGTGGTACAATCGTTCCACTTCTTCTTCCTTTAATGACGAAGCCGTCCGGGTCGGATGAATCCCCGCCCGGAACAAAGATTCGTCCACATAGATATTTCCAAGCCCCGCGATATATTCCTGATTTAAAAGAACCGCTTTGATATTGCTTTTCCGTTTGGCGAGTAACGCCTGAAACCAGGGAAGCTGAAACGCATCCGTAAGCGGCTCCGGCCCCAGTTTCTTCAGCGGCAACTGCTCATCTTCTTCCCCGTATGCAAACAAGTGCATGGTGCCAAATTGCCGCACATCGCGATAGCGAAGCTCGGTGCCGTCCGTAAAGTGAAAAATGACATGAGTGTGCTTCTCGCAAGGCTCCCCTTGTTCCGCCAGACGATACTTTCCTTCCATACGCAGATGGGAAACCAGCACCAGCGGATCGCAGACGATTTTCAAAAACTTTCCCCGCCGGCCGATCCCGGAGATGGTTGTCCCGGCCAACATACTCCGAAAGGCCTCTGTGTCATCCGGACGTTTGATGATTCTGGGCAAGCGGATCGTCACATCTTCGATCTCTTTGCCGACGACCAATTTTTGCAAAGTTTTTCTGACTGTTTCAACCTCAGGTAATTCCGGCAATCGTTTCTCCTCCTATTTTGCTTCGTACCAATTGCTCCCGACACTCACTTGCACTTTCAGCGGCACCGATAACCGGACGGCTTGTTCCATCGTATTCCGAACCAATGCTTTCATGACCGTCAACTCTTCTTCGGGGACTTCAAAGATCAATTCGTCATGCACTTGCAAAAGCAACCGGCTTTTCAACCCTTTTTCGCGCATCAACCGGTCCACTTTCACCATCGCATGCTTGATAATATCCGCCGCCGTTCCCTGAATCGGTGTGTTCATGGCCGTCCGTTCGGCAAAACTCCGTTCCCCGAAGTTGCGGGCATTGATTTTGGGCAAATACCGGCGCCGGCCCAACATGGTGGTGACATAACCTTCTTTTTTGGCCTTTTCAATCGTGCTGTCCATATACTGTTTGACACCGGGATACGTTTCAAAATAACGCTCAATAAACAACTTGGCCTCTTTTTGCGGAATATCCAGCCCTTGAGCCAGGCCGTAACCGCTGATACCGTACACAATGCCGAAGTTGACGGCTTTGGCTTGCCTGCGCATTTGATCCGTCACTTCATCTTCCCCGACACCGAAAACATCCATGGCGGTTTGGGCGTGCACATCTTTATCTTCTTTGAATGCTTTTTGCAAATTTTGGTCTTCGGACAGATGGGCCAGGATTCTCAGTTCAATCTGGGAATAATCCGCAGACAGCATGTACCACCCTTCCTGAGAAGGGACAAAGACTTGGCGGATTTTTCGGCCTTCCTCCATCCGGATCGGGATGTTTTGCAGGTTCGGCTCCGTCGAACTCAACCGGCCGGTGGCCGTGACCGTTTGTTGAAATTGGGTGTGGATTTTTCCATCCGGCCCAATCTCTTTTTTTAATCCTTCTATATAAGTAGAATACAATTTTCCAACCTGGCGATAATGTAAAATTTTCTCGACAATTTCATGTTGCGGGGCCAATTTTTCCAGAACATCCGCACTGGTGGAGTAACCCGTTTTGGTTTTTTTGATCACGGGCAGCCCCAATTTTTCAAACAAGATTTCCCCCAGCTGCTTGGGAGAATTGATATTAAACGGCACTCCGGCAATGTCATGGATTTCTTCCTGCAACCGGTCCATCGACGCCTTCAATTCCCGGCCCAGCTCATCCAACCGTTCATGGTCCACCCGGACACCCCTTTGTTCCATGCCGGACAAAATGGAGGAAAGCGGCAGTTCCATTTCATACATGAGCGCATCCATTCCGACTTCTTGCACTTGTTCTTTCAGCACCGGGGTGAGCTGGTGAACAAACCGGGCTTTCCGCGAAAGATGTTCTGCCAGCTCATCCCCTACCAATTGACGGCGTTTGGCCCCTTTTCCATACACCTCTTCATCCGACGGCAAATAACCTTCCCCCCGTCGCTCCACGATCTCAGACAAAGCCGGATGCGAATCAGACGGATCCAGCAAATAAGCCGCCAACAGCACATCAAAAGCCATCCCGTCCACCTGAAGTCCGGCATGTTGTTGAAAGGCGGTTTGAATCGTTTTGGCATCGTAGACAAATTTCGTCTTTTTTGAATCGGAAAGCCAATCGCGAACCATTTGATTTTCCCTCACCAACCCGGCCGGCAAAACCAGCTGGGTTTCACCGTCGGAAACCGCCATGGCCAGAAATTCCCCTTTGATCGGATGCGGTTCGGTCATTTCAACCACGAGCGCCTTATCCCCTTTGGAAAAAAAGGACTCCCACGGGCCAAGCGCTTCACCGGTTTCAATCCGGTGATAAGAAATGCTTTTCAAATCCCGGTCATCCTTCCGTCCTTCTTGCGGGGACAAGCGGGAAAGCAACGTGTTAAACGACAGCTTCTTAAATAACGAAACGATTTTTTCTTCATCCCGCTCTTTCAAAGCCAGATCATCCAATTCCAGGGACAAGGGAACATCGGTAAAGATGGTGGCCAGCTTCTTGCTCAACAGCGCCTGCGCTTGATGTTCTTTCACTTTTTCGCGCAATTTTTTCCCCGGCAACTCATCGGCGTGTTCGATCACTTCTTCCACCGACGGATAGAGACGGAGCAATTTGAGAGCTGTCTTTTCCCCGACCCCCGGAATTCCAGGGATATTGTCCGAAGTATCCCCCATCAAGCCTTTGAGGTCGATGATTTGTTCCGGTTTTAATCCGTATTTCTCGTCGATCGCCTTTCTGTCATAGTGCTCCACTTCCGTGATGCCTTTTCGGGTCAACAACACATGCACCCGGTCATTCACCAATTGCAGCAAATCTTTATCCCCGCTGACAATCCGGATATCCAGGTCTTTGCGGTCACACGTTTTGGAAAGCGTCCCGATAATGTCATCCGCTTCATAGCCGCTTTCTTCAAAGTAAGGAATTTGAAAAGCATCCAAAACCTCTTTGATGAGGGGAAATTGCTCCCTCAGCTCGTTCGGCGTTTCTTTTCGCGTTCCCTTGTATTCCTGAAAATCTTTGTGCCGGAATGTGGTTTTCCCGGCATCAAACGCCACCAGCATGTGGGTCGGCTTTTCGTCTTCCAGGATTTTCATGAGCATCATGGTAAAACCGTACACCGCATTGGTATATTGCCCGCTGGCATTGGATAAAAGCGGCAACGCATAGTAAGCCCGGTACGCGATGCTGTTGCCGTCGATCAAAATCAATTTATCCACGCTATCTTCACACCTTTTCCCATCACGTTTTCAAACATAAACCTATTGTAACATGTCCAAAATTCCTCCTTCCAGTCAATTGGTAACAATATGCGAACAAACGATCTGGATCTGCGCCTTTTGGGAAAGGATTCCACAAAAAAGAAGGGGCAGCAACACCCCTTTCCGTTTGTTTGTCTGGTTTTCCCCTTTTGTCCACTGCTCTCTCCCGTCAATGCTTCCGGGCTGAACGGTTCCGGCCGCTTTCATACCGCCGGGTTTTTGCCCGTTGTTTCCCGGATGATCAATTCCGGGTTATACAAAATGCGTTGGCTTTGAAACCGGCCCGTTTGGATTTTGTCGATCAACAAATCCACCGCCGAATTTCCCAGTTCGGAGATCGGTTGGGCCACCGTGGTCAGGCGCGGGTAGGTGGCCCTTGCCAGAATGGTGTCATCAAAGCCGACCAAAGACAGCTGACCGGGAATGGGGATTCCTTTTTCTTTGGCCCCCAAAATCACGCCGATGGCCAACTGGTCATTGCAGGCAAAAATGGCGGTCGGCGGATCCGGCAGGCGGAAGAAGTCGGCCAAGGCTTTCATCCCGTTGGGAATCGAACCCCTGGTTTTGATCATATACTCCGGTTTCGGTTCAATGCCGTAAGTTTTAAGGGCTTGCAAATATCCTTCCGTCCGTTTCACGCTGGAAAGGGCCCATTGCTCACTGATGATGGCAATTTTGCAGTGCCCGTTTTGTAAATGGTGAATGGTTGCTTCATAGCCGCCTTTAAAGTCATCCACAATCACTTTCGGTGCATCGATGGACGGGTCGTCCTGCGTCAGCAACACCACCGGCAGCCGGTTTTGGATCAATTCGGCCAGGATGTTTTTATTTTGGAAGGTGGAACCGATGATAAAACCGTCGATCAGTTTGTTTTGTAACAGTTCCACATACTTCTTTTCCTTTTCTTCATTTTCACCGGTACTGCACAAAATCACACTGTAGCCCCGTTCATGCGCCCGGTTTTCGATGATTCCGGCAATTTCCGAGAAAAAGGGATTGGATATATCCGGCACCAACAACCCCACGGTTTTCGTCCCTTTTCCCATGAGCGCCGAAGCCATGATGTTCGGATGATAATTCAACTCTTCCATCGCTTTTTGGACCCGTCTTTTTGTTGAATCGCGCATATTGCCGGTTTGGTTGTTGATCACTTTTGAAACCGTTGCAATGGAAACGCCGGCTCTTTTCGCCACATCATAAATGGTTACTTTCATGTCCTTTGCCCCACTTCAAATCTTCACAATCTCTTTTGGATATAAGATATCATAATTTTTCAAAGACATGGCTGTATTTTTGCCGTGATCTTTTCCCTTTCCCGGCCGGATCCAGGAAGCTTTATTTCCCGGCGGGTGCAATGGATTTCATCCGAACCAAAGAAGCTGTTTCAAACGATTTTTTGCAAGCATAACCAAGCAAAGTGGGCTTGATGCCATCCTGAACGCGAACGGGCGGCCGGCGATGTTCCAAAATGCACCGGATAAATTCTTCCGCCTCGCTCAGATAAGCTTGTTCAAACCGCTCCAAAAATCCGTCGACGCATTGTTTCACCACACCGGTTTCGTTAAAAATCATCACCTGATTTTTCTCCGGCACCGTACCGATCCGGAGAGATCCCTTGGTGCCGATGATTTCGGTTTCAATATGATAGCCGTGTGCACAGTTACGGCCGGCCACAAAAATGCCCATCCGGTTGCCGGAAAAGCGCACCATCGCTGCTCCCGTTTCCGCATCACCCAATCCGGCGAATTCAGGCCGTGCATAACTCCCCCCGATGGCCCAGACTTCTTCCGGCTCCGCATTCAAAAACCAGCAAGCCAGATCAAAATCATGAACGGCCATATCCAAAAAGAGGCCCCCGCTGTCATGATTTTTGGCGTACTTCAAAAAGCTGTCCATCTGTCCGGCCGGATCCAACCCGTAACAACGAATCAAAACCGGATCCCCAATCTCCCCTCTGTCCATCATTTTTTTCGCATCGGAATAAGATCGGTCAAAGCGCCGCATAAATCCCGGCATGAAGACCTGATCCGGATACCGGGAAACGGCTTTTTCCACTCTTTCGGCTTCCGCCGGAGACAGGCCGATCGGCTTTTCGCTGAATACGTGGAACCCGGCTTTCAGGGCCTTTTCGATCTGTTCACAATGAAACGCCGACGGGGAAGCGATAAAGACCGCTTCCATTTCCCGGTTTCCGAGCATTTCATCATAATCCGTATAGCCATAAGGAATGCCCCATTTTTCTTGCACTTCTTTCACTTCTTCTTCCACAACGCTGCAAACCGCGATCAGTTCGCAACCGGGTATCCGGAAGGCCAGATTTTTCGCATGATGGTAACCCAGCCGGCCAAGCCCCACGATCCCGACTTTCACTTTTCTTTTCTTCATGATGCATTCCCGCTTTCGAAATGGTTTTTTCCATACCGGTCGCCCTCCACTTACAGACCGGTTTTTTGTTTGATGAACTTCCGGGCTTTCAGCGCATATTCCAACGGATTGGCTTTGGACGGATCCTGTTCGGCTTCCACAAGCAGCCAGCCCCGGTAGTTTGATTCAGACAATATATTGAAAATATCCGTAAAATCAATGCCGCCGTCGCCCGGCACGGTAAACACCCCTTCGCGGACCCCGTCCAGGAAGCTTAATTTTTCTGCTTTTACTTTGGCTGCAATCGGATCCCGGACATCCTTCAAATGGACATGTTTAATCCGGGGCAAATACCGTTTCAACACTTCGACCGGATCTTCGCCGGAAAGATACAGGTGTCCGGTATCATAGAGAAGGAACACCCGGTTTTGATCGGTCATGCTCATCAACCGGTCGATTTCCTCTGTGGTTTGCACCCCTGTCCCCATGTGGGGATGATACACCATTTTCATTCCCTTTTCCCGGGCCAGCCGGCCAAGGCGGTTAAGTCCCTCAGCCAGCCTGTCCCATTCTTCATCGGTAAAACGGGGTTTCGCGGCAAAAACAGGTTGCCCGGTCTTTCCCTGCACGCTGTGCCCCTGTTCGGAAACCACGATGACTTCGGCTCCCATTTCATACAAAAAATCACGGTGTTGGATAAACGCTTTTTCCGTCCGTTCATATGGCGCTGTGGTCAGATAAGCGCTGAACCAGGCTCCGGCAATTTCCAAATTCCTCAGCCCGAGCATTTTTTTCAGCAATGTGGTGTCGCGCGGATACTTATGTCCCACTTCGGTGCCCGCAAAGCCTGCCAACGCCATTTCACTGATACATTGTTCAAACGTGTTTTCCCGGCCGAGGTCCGGCATGTCATCATTGCTCCATCCGATGGGGGAAATCCCCAGTTTCACCGCGTCATTCTCAAACATCATAAATCCCTCCCGCGATGTCCGTCCATGCCCGGTCTCTTCAGTACTTTCTGGCCTTTTCCAACTCACTCAGGCGCTCCTGATAAGCTTTTTGGACGGATTCTTTTTTTGACACCTCGGCCACTCCGACATGCCACCAACTGCCATAACCCTTTGTCATGGTTTTGGGAAGTACCTTCACATCGATCAAGGTGGATACGCTTTGACGCTTGGAATCTTCCAGCGCCTGTTCCAAATCTTCCATGGTCCGCACCGTGTAGGTAACCGCGCCGTACGCCTCGGCATTTTTGGCAAAATCCACGTTCATGACAGGCCCGTCCAGCCGTTTCGATTTTTGGTCCCGCAAACGGAATTCCGTCAAAAAACTCCCCATCCCGTTGCTCATTTGCAGATTGTTAATGCAGCCAAAACCCGCATTGTCAAACAGGATGACATTGATTTTGAGCCCTTCTTGTATACTGGTGATCAATTCGGAATGGAGCATCATGTAACTTCCGTCGCCAACCATGGCATAGACTTCCTGATCCGGTCTCGCCATTTTCACTCCCAAAGCGGCAGCAATTTCATACCCCATGCATGAATAACCGTACTCCATGTGGTAAGTATCCGGCCGGGTGCTGACCCACATGCGTTGCAGATCCCCGGGCAAGCTGCCGGATGCACCGACCACGATCGCATCCTCATCGATCCGCTCATTCACTTTTCCCAACACGGCCGTCTGTGTCAAACCCGATTGAAAAGCTTCTTCGTATTCAGACAGCTTGTCATCCAGATGGCCTGAAATTTCCGGCCGGTAGTTTTCGGCATGAGAATCGGTCGACCAAAGACGTTGAAGCTCCTTCTCCCAATCTTTTTTCGCCTGTTCGATTTCCCCCTCGTAACCGGATTGATAACCGGCTTTTTCCAGTGTAATCCGAAGCTCTTCCAGCCCGGCCTTTGCATCCGCCACCATTTTGACGGCATCCAGTTTGGACGCATGAAAATCTGAAATGTTGAGGGTGACAAAATCAACGTGGCGGTTTTGGAACAGCTGTTTGGAGCCCGTTGTAAAATCGGTGAAACGGGTTCCCACCCCGATCACTAGGTCGGCCTCTTTAGCAATGCGGTTGGCCGCCAGGTTTCCCGTGACACCGATCCCTCCCAGATTGAGCGGGTGGGTGGACGGCAAGGCACTTTTTCCGGCCTGTGTCTCGGCAAAGGGAATGCGAAACGCCCGGGCGAACCGGTCCAGCGACTCACCGGCATCGGAGTACCGGACCCCGCCGCCGCAAATGATCAACGGCTTTTTCTTGTTTTTGAACAATGCCACGACTTGTTTCAATTCCAACTCGTCCGGTTTTCTCCTGATGAAGGTATGAACACGCTTTTTGAAAAAAGATTCCGGATAGTCATAAGCCTCAGCTTGGACATCCTGCGGCAAAGCAATCGTCACCGCCCCGGTTTCCGCCGGATCCGTCAACACACGGACTGCATGGAGCATGGCGGTCATCAGCTGCTCGGGCCGGGTCACCCGGTCCCAGTACTTGCTGACGGGGCGAAAAGCGTCATTGGTCGTCAAACCGGCATTATAAGGCTGCTCGATCTGCTGCAGGACCGGATCCGGTTGGCGGGTGGCAAAGGTGTCACCGGGCAAAAGAAGAAGCGGGATGTTGTTGGCGGTGGCCGTTGCCGCGGCCGTCACCATATTAGCCGACCCCGGCCCCACCGATGAAGTACAGGCGATTAACTTTCTGCGGCGGTTTTGTTTCGCAAACCCGATGGCCGCATGGGCCATTCCTTGCTCATTTCTGCCCTGGTAAACTTTTAAATCCCCCGGATCCTGTTCGAGGGCTTGTCCCAAACCGAGTACGTTTCCGTGACCAAAAATGGTGAAAATCCCGTGAAACAATTTCTCCTCTTTTCCATCCACCATCACATATTGACTGTTCAGGAATTTAACCAACGCTTGTGCCGTGGTCAGTCTCATTTTCTCTCCCCCCTGATTGCCGTTACTTGCGTATGGATCAGACCCAACGGCTGGTCACCACTTTTTTGCGGGTATAAAATTCCACACTGTCTTTCCCGTTGGCATGCAGATCCCCGTAAAAAGAATCTTTCCAACCGGAAAACGGGAAAAACGCCATCGGAGCCGGAACGCCGATATTGACGCCGAGCATCCCGGCATCAATCGATTCGCGAAATTTGCGCACGGCGCCGCCATCCCGGGTGTAAAGGCAAGCCCCGTTGGCAAAGCGCGACCGGTTGGCGATTTTTATGGCTTCATCCAAGTCGTGGACACGGACAATGGAAAGCACCGGGGCAAAAATTTCTTCTTTCCAGATCTTCATGTCTGTACGGACGTGGTCAAAAATGGTGGGCCCCAAAAAATAACCTTTTTCCCGGGCCTTTGGATCTTTCCGCCCGTCGCGGATCAATTTGGCCCCTTCTTTTTCACCTGCTTCAATGTATTTCAGTGTCCGTTCTTTGTGTTGTTCACGAATGACCGGCCCCAGGAAACTGTTCTCATCCATCCCGTTTCCGATCTTGATGTCGTCCGCCTTTTGCACCAGTTTTTGAATCAATTCGTCCGCAACCGCCTCTTCCACCGCCACCACGGCTGCCGCCATGCATCGTTCCCCGGCCGAACCAAATGCGGCATTGATAATCTGCGTGGCGGCATTTTCCAGGTCGGCATCTTTTAAAACGATCGAGTGGTTTTTGGCGCCGGCCAGCGCCTGAACCCGTTTTAAATTGGCTGTCCCCCGTTTGTAAACATATTCAGCCACCGGTTGGGAACCCACGAAGGAAATGCGGGGAACATCGGGATGATCCAGCAAGCCGTTAACCACCTCATGTGCCCCGTGCACAACATTGAGAACGCCTTTGGGCACCCCCGCTTCTTCCGCCAGTTCCACCAGACGGTTGGCGGTAAGCGGCGTCCGCTCGGACGGCTTTAAAATAAAGGTGTTGCCGAGTGCAATGGCGATCGGAAACATCCAGCACGGAACCATCATCGGAAAATTGAAGGGCGTGATCCCCCCGATCACCCCGACCGGATAACGATACACCGACGATTCCAGTTCACTGGCAATGGTGGCGAGATTTTCGCCCATCATCAGGGAAGGAGCTCCCGCGGCAAACTCGACATTCTCCATCCCCCGCTGCACTTCCCCTTTGGCTTCGCGCAAATTTTTCCCGTTTTCCATCGTGATCAAGGCCGCCAACTCATCCGCATGATCGGCGATCAATTGCTGGTATTTGAACAGGATGCGGGCCCGTTTTGGGACGGCAACGTTTTTCCAGGTTTCAAAGGCCTGTTTTGCCGCTTTCACTGCCCGATCAACTTCTTCCCGGGTGGAAAGAGGAACATACGCAATGACTTCCCCCGTGGCCGGATTGAAAACGGCTTCCTGTTTTCCCGAACCGGATTCCACCCATTCTCCATTGATATAGTTTTTCAATGTGCTCACCACAGTATTTGCCATATGAAAACCTCCAGTAAAATATGAAAATACTTCATCAGATACGACCCTTTGCCGGATCAATCATCCAGCTTTTCCGCCGTCCGGAGAAACGCATCCAACTCTTCCTTCGTCGGCATGGCTTCCGAACAGCTGTGCCGGGATATGACAATCGATGCCGAAGCGCTCCCGTACTCCATCGCCTCCGGAAGATCCCATCCGTTCAACAGGCCGTAGATCAAGGCCGCTGCATAACTGTCCCCTGCACCGAACGTTTTGAGCACTTTGGTTTTAAAAATTCCTCCCGTATGTGAATGGCCGTCTTTTGTATAAGCAACGGATCCCTTGGAGCCGTGTTTGATGACCACGATTTTGGCATGATAATCAAACCACTTGCGGGCGGTGTCTTGATCCGTTTTTTTCTCTTTGGCGAATGATTCCATGATGTCAAACTCGTCCCGGGTGCCGATGATGACATCACTTTTTTCCGTCGCCAAATGATAATAAATCGCCGTCTCTTGTTCCGAATTCCAGGTATACGGCCGGTAGTCCAGGTCAAAAAAGACGATCACCCCGTGTTTGCGGGCATAATGCAATGCGATAAACACCGCCTCACGCGACGGGCTTGCGGCAAGGGCCGTGCCGGAAATGAGCATCGCTTTGGCACTTCGGATATAATCTTCCGATATTTCCGACGGTTCCAGTTTCAAATCCGCAACATTATCCCGGTACATCAAAATGCTGCAGTCTTGCGGGCTTTTGATTTCTGTAAACGTCAGGCCGGTCACCGCCCCCGTCTTGTCCACAACGACACCGGAAGTATCCAGATTTTTCTCTTTCAAAAAACGAACGATGAACCTTCCCATCTGGTCATTGGAAACTTTTCCGACAAACCCGACATTCAATCCCAATTGCGCCGCGCCGATTGCAATATTTGCCGGCGAACCGCCCACATACTTGGTAAAAGACCGGACATTTTCCATCGGTTGATTGATCTGGTCCGAATTCAAGTCGATGGCCAGCCTGCCAACAGCAATCAGATCCAAGGGACGGCCGGCTTTGAAATCCAACTGATCCACATCGATCCCCCTGACCTCGCGATTTTGAAAAAAGCAGACTTGCATCCGCAAACTGTTATTTAAGCGCTTAACTTTTGAAAAATAATGATTTCCCTCTTTAAAACTTCTCAAACAACCACTCATGTTCCGAAGCATTTTTAAATTTCCAGGTCCGGACCGGTCCGGCCATCACGTTGAGGTAATAAGACTCATACCCCGGCACCGTTGTGACCGGATGGTAACCCTCCGGCACCAGAACCACATCCCCGTTTTCG
This sequence comes from Thermoactinomyces intermedius, assembly GCF_013912365.1. Taxonomy (NCBI): domain Bacteria; kingdom Bacillati; phylum Bacillota; class Bacilli; order Caryophanales; family Thermoactinomycetaceae; genus Thermoactinomyces; species Thermoactinomyces intermedius. The sequence goes on along the minus strand of NZ_JACETT010000038.1, from coordinate 20,061 downwards.
ATGCACATCGTTTCATCCAGCGAACGGTCGTCATTATAAACCCGCTGAAAGGCAAACCCATTTTCCGGATGAATTTTGTGATAATAGGTTTCCTCCAAGTATGATTCATGCGGAAGATTTTCCGTATCATGTTTATGCGGCGGATAACTTGAAGTGTTGCCGTCCGGGGTGAACACTTCCACCACAAGCAAGCTGTCCGCCTCCCGGTCCTCCGGAAGAATGTCATGAATTTGGCGGAACATCTTTCCGGATCCCCGGTTGGACTGCCTGACCTCTTCCGGGGCAATCAGCCTGGCCGGGAAAGTTCCCTTTCCGGGAGCCGAGCACACCGCCAATTCCAAATCCGTCAATGCTTCCACCTGATAGTGGTCTCCACTGGGAACATAAACAGAATAAGGCGGGATTTTTTCAAAAACACTCATCCGTTTGCCGATGCCCTGAAATTCCTTTTGCCCGGTTTTCACATTGGCTTTTCCTGACAACAACACCAGGCAAACTTCATGGGTGCCGGTTTTTCTTTTCAGCCGGTCCCCTTTTTTTAACCGATAAACCTCCAGTCCCACATACTTCCACCCTGCCGATTCCGGTGACACACAATGGATCCTGCCCTGTTGATCCGGATCATGGGGTTTCAGCAGCAAATGAGACACGATTTCCCCTCCTTTATAACAAATTAAAGCGCTTAACCTATTCTAAATAGAGTATATCGCATCCGTACTTTTTACACAATGATGAAAATACAGGATATATTCAGAAAAAAATCACTCATCCAATCCTCGCACTTTGACAGGTTTTCCGCTTTTAAGCGATGCTGTTGCAGCCTCGGCGATACGTTGGGCCATGATTCCATCTTTAAATGTGGTTTGAATGTCGCTGTCGTTTTCAATCGCCCGGATGAATTCTTTGACTTCCCGGTCAAAGGCTTCGTTGTACCTCTCCAAGAAAAAGTGAAGCAGATTGTCACTTTTTATCCCTTCCTCCGACCAACATTCCACTTTGGATTCCGTCTCGTTGTTCACATGTACCGCCCCTTTGGAGCCAAAAGCTTCCAGCCTCTGGTCATATCCATAAACCGCCCGGCGGCTGTTGTCAATCACGCCCATGGCCCCGTTTGCAAATTTCAACGTGATGACGGCGGTGTCCACATCCCCCCATTCGGCCAGTTTTGGATTGACCAAGGCCGCTCCATGCACAAAAACTTCTTCCACTTCCGTGCCGGAAATAAAGCGGGCCATATCAAAGTCATGGATGGTCATATCCATAAAGATGCCCCCGGAACGCGATACATAATCCAAAGAAGGTGGATTGGGATCTCTGGAGGTGATTTTCAAAACATGCAAATCACCGATGACTTTCTTTTCCACCCATTGCTTTACCTTGCGAAAGTTCCTGTCATACCGCCGGTTAAATCCCAGCTGAAATTTCACTCCCGCGGATTTCACCGCTTCATAAACCTCCAATGTTTCCTGATCGGAAAAACTGACGGGTTTCTCGCAAAAAATGTGTTTGCCCGCACCGGCAGCTTCTTTGATGATTTCAGCGTGAGTGTCCGTGGAGGAACAGATGAAAACCGCATCCAGTTCCGGATCATGGATCAGTTCTTTATAATTTTTTGTCAATCTTTCTGCCCCGCTTTCCCGGAACCAGTCTTCCAGCTGGTCGGCAAAGAGGTCGGAAACCGTTTTTAACCGGACATTGTCCATCTTTTTCAGATTGCTGACATGCAACTTTCCGATCCGTCCTGCTCCCACCACGCCAACCGTGATTTTTTTGCTCATAAATTATGCAGTCCTCCCTTTTTTATCTCCGGTTCACCCAAGGCCTTACCGGGCCAGTCCCAGCGGTGAAAACACCAAGTATGTCATCAGCACCGCCACCACCGCCAATGCCCCGACCCAACCGGCATGTTTCCATGGCGTCAAATCCACTTTGTGTTTGCCTTCCTGCAGCACAAAATGTTTGTCCGCCGGTTTGATTTTCCCGATCCACCATAAGATCAACACATCGGCCAAAAACAGGACGCTTAAGACATACAAATAATGAATGTGCGACAAAAACAAACTGGCCAAGGCATACGTCACAACATGGAAAGCAAATGTCACTTTCGCTCCGAAAGCGGTTACATTTTTGGAGTAAAACCCCAGGACAATGACCGCCAACAGCGGCATGCTGTACAAGCCGTTAAATTGTTGCACAACGTTATACAATCCGGTGGGCGCAAAAGAAATCAACGGAGCAATGACGATGGCAACCAATCCCACGATGACGGTGACGGCTTTTCCGGCTCTGGCCACTTGTCGATCCGTTGCGTTCGGGTTGAAAACCGGCTTGTAAAAGTCCAATGTAAAAAGGGTTGCCGTGGCATTCAATGCGCCGACAAACGAACTTAAAATCGCCCCGAAGATCACGGCTCCGAAAATCCCGTAGGCCCACCCGGGCAAAACCGCTGCCACCAAACTGGGATAAGCGTCATCCGGGGTGGAAAGGGAATTTCCAAACAAGTTAAATGCGATAATCCCCGGGAAAACAAGGAACAATGCGCCGATGATTTTAAAGAAACCGACATACAAGACCCCTTTTTGTCCTTCTTTGAGGTTTCTTCCGGCAAATGCTTTTTGGACAATCATCTGGTTTGTGCACCAATAAAACAAATTGTTGAAAAACATCCCGAAAAAAAGCGTCGGCCATGGAACAATTTTTGAATCGACTGCGCCGATGGCATTCAACATTTCCGGCGTATTGGTGCGGACCACATGGAATCCGTCCGTGAAACTTCCATTCCCCAGGACGATCAATCCCAACACCGGAATGGACAAGCCCCCGATCAAAAGCCCGACACCATACAAGGAATCGCTGAATGCGCCCAATGATAATCCGCCCATCAAAAGATAGGCCAACCCGATCATCCCGATCATTGCCGAAACCAAAGCAACCGACGCCAAAGCATCGATGCCCAGGGACTGATTCACGCGAAAAATTTTGTTAAACACCAGAGAGCCGGAATACAACACGACAGGCAAAAACGAAATCATATAAGTGAAAATAAACAAGATGGAAACGATTCGTTTGGTGGTGGTGTCATAGCGTTTCTCAATAAAATCGGATACGGTATCCACTCCATACTTCAAATACTTCGGCAAAAAAACCAACGCGAGCAAAACAATCGCAACCGCCGCTGTGACTTCCCAAGCCATGACTTCCATCCCCGCCATGTAACTCTGTCCGTTTTGCCCCACAATCTGCTCCGTGGACAAATTGGTCATGAGAATGGAACCGGCGATGGTGATTCCCGTCAAACTGCGTCCGCCGAGAAAGTACCCTTCGGAGCTGGTATTGTCAACGATGCGGCTTCTCTTGTAGGCAAAAATCCAGATGGCTGCGATGACCAAGATGAAAGACAGAATAGAGAAATAAAACAAGTCGTCTCTCTCCTCTGCTTGTTTTTTGACACAATCTGCAAAAACATCCCCTGAAAAGATCCGTTGTGTGGACAAAAAAACAGAAAACGCTTGATTTACAATAAGTAAAGCGCTTAACTTAAAGACAAAAAAGAAAAGGTTAACCCCATCCGACTCCCTTCGTCCTCTTTATCCCCTCCCTTTCTTTTCTTGCAAACGCTTTCTTACCTTTTAGTATAATTGCAATTATGTTTGAAATCAATGTATTTTTAGATTATTTTGTATCATCAGCTTGACAGTTTCATAAAAAAAGAGAGGGCTTTTCAGCTCTCTCTTTTCCCGCAGCTTGCAGGCTCCCCATCCTCATCCACCTGCCTCACACCTCCTCCAAAATGCCATCCTTTTGACTCCACCCATTCAAGAAAAGCATCCACAAACTCATCCAGATCCACGTTTTGATTTTGGTCATTGGCAAAAACACAACCGTCCACCAGTACTCCGATCTGTTTTTTCTTATCCGTATCCGTCCATCTCCTCCTCGCCAAGTTTATGCTTTTGAAACCGGCGGCTACTCTTTCATCCGCTCACCGGCACCTCTTTCCGCCCTCTTTCTGGGATTCAACACATCCATCAATCGTTGCCTGAGAAGCCTTTGGTTCTTCTCTTTCACTTTGTTTTTGAGCTCAAAAAGATTGGTTTCCTCAGGATCGATCAGTCCGGTTTTCCGGTAGAATTTCTCGATTTCATCGATCGTTCCCTTAATTTCTTCGGAAACCTTGCCAAACGACTCATCGATCTCCTCTTCCAAGACCAACAAGCCCAGATCCATTTTCATGGCAATCACCAGCTGTTCCAAGCTGACTTTCCTTGCTTTGGAAGCTTTCCTGTATTCATGCCACTCCGTGATCTGCTCCAAAGGGACATTTCCATAGTGTCTCCTGCCCATATTGATTTTGCTTGTCACTTCCAAATAGCAACTTGCCGTCCAATTTCCCAACAGGTCCATCACCGTGGGGGAGACGACCAGGTATTTGCTTCTGCAAAACTGGTAAAAATGCTCGATTTCCCTTTTCAAATTTGCCAGTGCATCATGATAAGCCGGCCGGACGGCCGTTCGCTCAAACTCCTGTTCAATCTTCTGCACCTTCTCCCAAATCCGGCTGTATGCCTCAAACTTTTGATCATACACTTTCTGGCTCATGACAGCCGTTTTCGACCGGTTGTAAATATAAAAGGTTGTGACCACCGTGAGCGCTGTCACCAAACTCTGTATCGCTCCTCCATATACCTCCGGACTGTTCAAAGCCTCCGGATCCAGCCCGAGGGATTTGAAAAAATCCTTGGTATGGGGGGAAATAAAAAATTTGAAATTGATGAATAAGAGCACGACAACAAAAGCGGCGATCCCCCATTTCACGGCTCTTTTCCATTTTTGCCTTCTCAAAATCTTCTGCCTCAATTTCCCGTCCATCGGCTCGGGGATGTCTAAAAAAAGCATCATGCATGACCTCCATTCATCGTTGACATGAGACATTATAAACTGCAAAATGTTCCAAAACATCCCCCTTGAACCATTTTTGGGACAACGGGAGCAAAACACAAATGAAAAAACAGGGAACATCACCGTCCCCTGCCTGTCCTTCTTGCTTTTTCCGGTCCCTTCCGGCTTCGAAAAATCCCGCAAAGAGGCCGAAAAAAACTGTTAATTCAAATCCATTTGTTTACCGGTTTCCATATATACAACACTTTCGGCAATATTGGTGGCATGGTCCGCGATTCTTTCCAAGTCGGATGCAATCTTCATCGCCATGAGTATCTTTCTGAGATCGGTGGCCACCGGTTGTTGGGTTGCAATCAGTTTGACCACGGTATCATCGATTTTTTTCCATCTCATCGACATGGTGGTCTTCCCGGATCACTTCTTGCGCCACCGTGACTTCTCTTTACTCAAAAGCCTTGAGCGCTTTGTGAATCGAAATTTCCACCTGCTCCCCCATCTTCAACAACATGGACTCCAGAGAGAAAAGAGTTAAAATAAAAATTCTTCATTCATTCAACTTCGGCTTTGGAAGTCGTGAAAGACTTCAGAGTATTGGCTTTGGAAATCATCAAAAAAGTCTTTTTACTCAATTGCTTTTGTGCAATTGGGACGATTAAAAGGGGAAATCCCCTTCATATATCACGCAAAATATAGCGGAAATGTTCCACTTCATAATCTTTATGCAATCAAGTTCAACAATTCTTCTCTCCTAATTTTCCTATCACTGCCTGCCGGATAATTTTCCAATAGGTATTGTTTTAAACGATCTGCCCATTCTTCTTGGTATCCGTCTACTTTTTTAATTTCTTGTGTAAACGCGTTTATCATTTCATCATCAACAATCTCAATAGAAAGCATAACCACACCATTCCGCCCAGCTATTGGCATCGCCATGGATCACATCCCAAGCACTAATTTCTTAATAATCCATTGAATTGTTCTATTTATAAATCATACGCCTGCTTTCTTCCATATACATAATGGCTTAAGCAGGCGTATTCCCAGCTTAAAGTTTTTTATCAATCCCATAATTAAGATTCAATAAGTGATGCTTTCATTTAAAAATCATTCCCAATCCAGATCATTGGAAAGCTCTCTCGTTTGGTAAAAATACTTCATCGCATGGACTACTTCTTGAAAACCCCCCAGATGAATATCTGCTATATCTGTTGCAATTTGACCTGTAGCTAAAAAAAAGTATTCATCAGGGTCTCCATTTGGGTTAAGCAAGGTATTAAAATCACCATTTTCATCAAAGAACTCAACAATATATACCCTTTGTCCTTTCTCTTCAATAAACTCTCCACCCGCTACTGTCATAAATCCAACATCTTCTATTTTTAGACTTGCTTGACTCACTTTCTTGCCATCCAGACTTTCCAAGACTTCATAAACTTTTTCCCAAGTTGGATTTGAAATTACTTTTGATTTATTTTGAATACTTAATTCATAATTTTTCAATATATACCACCTACCGATGATGTAGGAGGGTATTCAGAATTGAGGAAGGAATGGGCAAAAGGAAAAATAGGAAAACTAGGTACTTCCCGGGAGAAATTTGCTACAAATGGACAAACCTATACTCATGCAGAAGGCGATGTATTTTGGCATTTATATAAGTATAGAAAGAGCAAAAAGATACTAGGTGGGAAAGCCACATTAGTGGTAGACCGTCCATTTTGCGGACCATGTGCAATTCCCCATCCACTTCTTCCCCAAATTTGTACTCCATCCGATTCAAGTACTGCGACGGTATTTCCACTCTTCAATATATCATTTTCTATTAACAAGTTATCCTCTTTTAAAGACGGGATTCCTAATTCTTTTCTTAATTTAGCAACATATTCTAAGCTTAGTTTTCCTTCCGCTTTTCTATATTTTTCTATTGAATTTACCTTCACTATTTTCTGTCCTTTAATAATTGCACCGTTTTTAAGTTTATATCCTTTTCCTTTTAACCCTTCTTTACTTAAATCTGTATATTCTGCTATATGTTTTACATTTTCTCGTCTTTGTTCCAGAGAGAGTGGCTTTGCAGATGAAGAATTTCCACCTGAAGTTACTCCATCTGGAGCATGAAAACAATTAGAAAATGGAATATCAATTAAAGCGTGATATCCCCCCGTTTGCCGAACCGCAACACAATCGCCAACTTTGTTGAAAACATTTTTGACAATCGGGGTTTTGGCCAGTACCGGTTCCAGTGATGCAACGGCTTTATTAATCGCTGGTTGGGCAAAGTGAACCACAGCGACAGAGCCGGCTCCAAATACTCCTGCCAAAATGGGATTTTTCCAATTGATCTTCCGCCCATGTAGGATATCGTCTGCCACACTGGTTCCGGCACCCTCGACGGCTCCGATGGCTCCTCCTTTGCCAAACATTTTCTGGAGAGGTGCCGGCAATTTGGAAACCAGTTTTTGTCCTCCGCGAAGAACAGGACCTAAAACTTTGGAATTCTTGGCACCCATGATCAGTTTTTGCCCGATGCCACTCGCCAATCCCCGGGAAGCTCCTGCCGTGATGCCTCCTCCGATCAATCCCAAGAGGCCGCCAATGGCTGCTTCCAAGAAGGTCATTTTGTTAATTTCCCAACCATTCAGGGCCATACTGATCACAAATGACAAAGCCATACCACTGAGTGCGGCAATCCCTAACGGTGTGGCAAAGATGCACAAGACAATGCCCAAAATCAGGACACCGGCAAACGCTATGTATTCCTTAAATTTGACGATCCAGTCAGTCCCAAACTGCAGACAGTGTATCAATTACGACTTCTGCTATTTTGGAGCAAATTTCAGTAAACCAATCCCAAAAGGCGGCTGCTTTCTCTTTAGTCCATTCCCATGCTCCGGAAATTTTGTCCCCGAACCAATCTCCTGCCTTTGACAATGATTCGGTAACAGAATCGAAAAATCCTTTCTCTTGCTTAACCGGTGTAGGCTGAACGGGTTGTTCCTTCTGAACCGGGGTCTTTTGCTCAAATTGATTAAAATCATCATTGATTTCAGGAACATCAAAACCCCCGTCAGCATGAACAAGGGCATGAACCCAGGAACCTTTTTCCCACCGTGATGATCATAAACAAAAGGAGAAACCGAACAAAATGTTTTCCCATACATTCGACGGGTACGAAAATCCGTAACCCCGTTTCCTCCTTTCTTATTTCTTTAGATATATTGTACAAGAAACAATTATTAATTTTAAAAAATATCCGGCTCCTAGACAATTGAATTTCTAACTAATCTTTAACAAATTGCATTTACATTTTTAATTAAAAAAAATAAACCTGCTCTTTTGCAGGTCAAGCAATGTGCTTCAGTTTTTGTGTATATTGAATTTTCAGGTGTTCGAGTTTTTCAAGATCCATATAATCCCAGAAGGAATTAAAGTTAGGTTGGGCACAAGCTTTACTGAAGTGGAATTCTTGATCCAACGGGCGGGCCAAGAAGGACCCTCTCCTTTCCTCAGCCAAACCGGCCTTGAATATATTCTTCCGTCCGGCGATCCCGGGGCCGGGTAAGCAGTTGCCGGGTGTCATTTGCTTCCAACACTTCTCCGTTTAAGAAAAACACGGTTTGATCCGACACCCGGGCGGCTTGTTGCATATTGTGAGTGACCATCACAACGGTGTAATTTTCCTTTAACTGGACAACCAACTCTTCCAAGCGTTCGGTGGAAACCGGATCCAAGGCGGAAGCCGGTTCATCCATCAAAATGATATCCGGCTCCACCGCCAACACGCGGGCAATCACCAAACGCTGTTGCTGTCCTCCCGACAACCCCATGGCCGACCGGTGAAGCCGGTCCTTCACTTCCTCCCATAAATGGGCTTGCGTCAATGTCCGTTCCACAATCTCATCCAGCTTCTTTTTTTCTTTCACCCCGTGAACACGGGGCCCGTACGCCACATTATCGTAAATGGAAACGGGGAAAGGGTTGGGTTGTTGAAAAACCATCCCCACTTTTTTCCGGAGTTGCACCAAGTCCACTTCCGGTTCATAAATGTTTTTCCCGTCGATCAAAATCCGGCCGGAAGTCTTCACCCCCGGAATCATGTCGTTCATCCGGTTGATGCTCCGGAGCAAGGTGGACTTCCCGCACCCGGAGGGACCGATCAATGCTGTGACTTTGTTTTTCCTGATATTGAATTGAATGTTTTTCAACGCCTGCTTCTCCCCATAAAAGAGATTGAATTGTTTAATGGAGATTTTGTCCGCCATTTGACTCCCCTTCCTTCAACCAAATCGTCCGGTCAAATAATCCCCGGTCTCTTTCTTCCCGGGCCGGGTAAACAGCTCTCGGGTCTCATTCCATTCAATCAAACGCCCCATATAAAAATAAGCCGTATAATCGGAAACCCGGACAGCCTGCTGCATGTTGTGGGTCACCATGACAATGGTGAACTCTTCTTTTAATTCCCGGACCAACTCCTCGATTTTGGCCGTGGATACCGGATCCAGCGCGGAAGTGGGCTCATCCAGCAAAAGGATTTTCGGTTTCATGGCAATGGCTCTGGCAATGCACAACCGTTGTTGCTGTCCGCCGGAAAGCGTCAAGGCAGACTGATGCAAACGATCCTTGACTTCCTCCCACAACCCGACTTTCTTCAAGCTGTCCTCAACGAGTCCGTCCAGCTCTTTTTTCTTGGCTCCGTAAATCCGGGGAGCAAAAGCAATGTTTTCATAAATCGATTTGTGAAACGGGTTGGGGCGTTGAAACACCATCCCGATCCGGCGCCGCAAGGCATTGGCATGGATCCCCGAGTCGTTGATGTCAATGCCCTCCACCAAAATTTTTCCTTCCACACGGGCGCCCGGAATCGTGTCATTCATCCGGTTTAAGCATCGCAAAAAGGTGGACTTCCCGCATCCTGAAGGGCCGATCAATGCCGTGACATGATGTTGATGGAAAGGGAGATTCACATCTTTCACCGCATGATTTTCGCCGTAATAAACGTTCAAACCGACGGTTTCCAACTGAACCACCCGGTTTTTCGTTTCCGGTTGCCGGCCCTGTTTTTTCTTTTCCTTCACAGGCAACCCGACCGTTTGTAACATCCCGCATTCCCCCTTATCGACTGGATGTAAGGCGTGCATGAATCCACCGCCCCAACCAACGGGCAAGCAGATTGAAAATCAAAACAGCGATCACCAGCAAAGCAGAAGCCCCGGCAGCCACTTCCTTGGCATCAGGAATGATCCCTTCGGCATTGACTTTCCAAATATGAACCGCCAGCGTTGATGCCGGACGGAACGGATTGATCGGTGAAGCCGGTGAGGTGACATCCCAATGGGTAAAATCCAGCGGAGGCGAAGTCATTCCCGCGGTAAACAACAAAGCGGCGGCTTCCCCAAACACACGGCCCGAGGCCAAAATGGTCCCGGTGATGATCCCCGGCAATGCAGCAGGAAGCAACACTCTGCAAATCGTTTGCCAATGCGTCACTCCGAGAGCCAGACTGGCTTCCTTCTGCTCCCGGGGAACCGAGGCCAAAGACTGTTCCACAATCCGCACCATCAAAGGCAGGTTAAAGACGGACAAAGCCAGCGCCCCCGCCAGAAGCGAATATCCCCATCCGGTGTATTGGACAAACACCAACAAGCCGAAAAGACCGACCACAATCGAAGGAAGGGAAGACAACACTTCGATACTCAGGCGTATGAAACCGGTCAGTTTGCCGGGTTTGGCATACTCCGCCATGTAAATGCCGCCACCCAGCCCCAACGGGATGGTGATCAACATCGTCAACACCAGAAGATAAAAGGAATTGAACAACTGCGGCCCGACACCTCCGCCACCGGTCAAAACCGAACCCGGCGCTTCGGTGATAAACGCCCAATCCACCACTTTCAAACCGCGCATCAATATAAAACCGATCAGTCCGAGCAACATTCCGACGATCAAAACGGCGATCGCATAAAAGATCGCGGTTGCGATCCGGTCGGTAACTTTTGCGTTCATGTCAATCTTCTCTCCTTCGGGAAATAAAACGGATCAAAAAAATAAAAATCAGGGTCATGAGAAGCAAAATCAGTGCCATCGACCACAGCACATCATGTTCGGTTGTTCCTTGGACGGTATTTCCCATGTTTAAAGTGATCACACTGGTCAGGGTGCTGATGGGGGTGGTGAAGCTGACCGGCAAATTGGGGGCATTTCCGATCACCATTTGGACCGCCAAGGCTTCCCCGAACGCCCGGGCCATTCCCAAAACCACTCCGGTCATCAATCCGGGCATCGCCGAACGAACCACCAGCCGGGAAATGGTTTGCCAGCGGGTGGCCCCCAGTGCATAAGAGCCTTCCCGAACCATTTTGGGGACGGCTTGAATGGCATCTGCCCCGACACTGATGATGGTGGGCAAAATCATCACGGCCAAAACCAGCATTCCGGATAACAAGCCGAATCCCAAACCGCCGGCCACGCTGCGTATCCATGGAACAATGACCGTCAGGCCGATGAATCCGTAAACGACAGACGGAATTCCCACCAACATTTCAGTGACCGGCTGCAAAATTTTCCTCCCCCAACCCGGCGCAATTTCCGTCATAAAGATGGCTGCACCGATCCCGAGCGGGGCACTGATGATCACCGCACCCGCGGCAACCGCCAGCGAACCGGCCACAAAAGTAAGCACTCCGTAAAAAGGGCCGCCTTGCTCCGGTGAAATGGCGGGACCCCATTGCAATGAAAAAAATTCAGACAAGGTGATTTCGTTTCGGAAAAACGGGGCAATTCCTTTGGAAGCAATAAACCAGATGAGCGAAAATAAGGTCACGATTAAAATCCACGCACAAAGAAGCGTGATGATTTTTCCTCGTTTTTCAATTCTCAACATTTTCCGTTCGGGCTGAATCAGTTCTTCTTTCAGCGAACGGTTTGCGGAAGCAACTTGTTCCATCTTCCATCTCCTTCCTGTCCAATGAAAGGGACAGAGTTTGCAAACCCCTGTCCCGTCAGGATGCCGGAAATTTATGATTGGATCGGTGTCACCTTGCCTTCAACGTCCCGCTCCACCTTCATTTCGCTGATGGGGATATACCCCAGTTTTTTCACCAATCCGTTTTGCACTTCATCGGACTGGATATATTGGATGAAAGCTTCTTCCAACTCTTTGTTTTTGCCGTTTTTATGGGTGTACATGTGTTCATACGCCCAGATTTTCCATTGATTGGTGTACACATTTTCATTGGTTGGCTCGACACCATCCACTTTCAATGCCCGCACCGAATCATCCACGTAAGAGAAGGCGAGATATCCGATGGCTCCGGGCGTTTCCGAGACGATTTTGCGAACCGTTCCGGATGATTCTTCCTCAATGCCGCCTTCACCGCGGAATTCCTGATTTTCGTTTAATCCGTATTTGGTGAAGGCCGCCCGTGTCCCGGAGCTGGCCGGACGGTTCACCAGGACAATCGGCTGATCTTTTCCGCCAAGCTCTTTCCAGTTTTTGATTTTGCCTGTGAAAATATCAATCAGTTGTTGCCGGGTCACATCACCGACCCCGATATCCGGATGGACAACCGGTGCAATCCCGACAACGAACACTTTATGATCAACGACTTGATTGGGATCGATTTTTTCTTTTTCTTCAGCGAAGACATCGGAATTTCCGATATCGGCCGTATCATTCATGACCGCACTGAATCCCGCTCCGCTTCCACCGCCCTGAACATTGACTTGCACGCCGGGATTCTTGGCGGTAAAGGCATTGCCCGCTTCATCGACGAGCGGTTGCATGGCGGTGGAACCCACCACGGTCAACGTGCCGGACAACTGTCCGTTGCCCTCGCCTTGGCCGTTGCCTCCACAACCGGTCAAAGTTCCGAGGGCGAAAAGCAAAACACCTGCAAGTAAAAATCCTTTTTTCAGCATGGTAAAAGTCCCCCTACCGTCAGGAATGATTCCGTTTAACACTTTGAACTTTAATCTTTTTCTTTTATATACAAATAAAACAGCTGTTAAGATTCTGTTAATCTCTCACAGCTGTTTTGATTCACACGATTTCGTCCTCCTTCAGGTGCAGGGGAAAAGTCAACCGGAATGTCGTGCCTTGTCCCACCTGGCTTTCCACATCAATCTTCCCTTGGTGCACTTCCACCAAATGTTTCACAATGGCCAATCCCAGCCCGGTGCCTCCCGAATCGCGGGATCTGGCTTTGTCCACCCGGTAAAAGCGTTCAAAAATGCGCGGCAAATCTTCGGCCGGAATGCCGATTCCCGTATCGCGAACCACAAGCGTCCATTCTTTGTCATCGCCGGTGGCCCGGACGGTGATGCACCCGCCTCGTGGAGTGTAGTTCATGGCATTGGAAAGCAGATTCAACAAAATTTGCCTGAACCGGTCCTGATCCACTTCCACCTCAAAAGGTTTCGGAATTTCCATGGAAAAGGAAAGCCCTTTGCTGAAGATCCGGTCTTTGACCGTCTTGCTCACATTTTCAAGCAGGTTTTTAACCGGAACCTGCTCCAATTTCAAAATCATCCTTTTTGATTCGATTTGCGTCAATTCCAGCAAATCGCCAATCAGCCGTTCCAACCGCAAACTCTCTCCATGAATAATCCCAAGAAATTCCCGGCATGTTTCCTGATCGGACATCGCTCCATCCAACAATGTTTCGGCAAATCCCCGGATGGAAGTGATCGGTGTTTTCAATTCATGGGACACATTGGCCACAAAATCTTTGCGCAATTGTTCCAGACGCCGGATGGCGGTCAAATCATGAAAAACCACTACCACGCCGACTCCGTTTTTTTCCACCCACATCGGTGCCAGGTTGGCTTCCAGCATCTTTTCTTCCGGATAGTACAAATGGATTTCTTTACGGATTCGCATGTTTTTTTCGGCACATTCGGTAATGAGCGAGCGAATGTCATAAGGATAAGTTAATTGCTTAAAAGAACGGCCGATCAAATCACTTTCGGGAATCCCGAACATCCGCTCAAACGCCCGGTTGGCCAGACTTACTTTGCCGGTAGCATCAATCATGATCAAGCCGCTTTCCATCGATTCGATGATGCTGTTTAACCGGCGTTCGTTTTTCCGGATCATTTCCATCTGTTTTTGCAAACTGTGGGACATCCGGTTGATCGCTTGCCCCAAATGCGCCATCTCATCCCCGCTTTCATGCCGGACCCGGCGATGAAAATTTTTGCGGGCAATGTCGACCGCCACTTGGGTGATTTCTTCCAACGGACGGGTGACTCCGCTGGCAATGCGGGAACTGAAAAAAGCGGCCAAAGCATAAGCAATCAAAAGTCCCAACACCAGGGAAACCCACACTTGGTGCAGTGACTGATTCACAACTTTGATATCCAAAGACAGCCGGATTGCCCCGACCACTTCTTTTCCTTTTTGAACCGGAACGGCAGCATGCAAATAATCATCCCGGATCGCGGTTCGCACACCCCCGTCTTTCCCGCTTGCCAATGCATTTTTCACTTCGGGAAATTGCGGCCCTGTTTTTGAATCCAATGACGCTTTGCCAAGCGGCCTGCCATGGACGTCAAAGAAATCGACGTGCACTCCCAACGTCCGCTCATACAACTCTTTTTGCTTCTTCAATGCTTGCTGATCCGTCCATTGCACGGTTTCAGCCAGCACTTTGCTTTCTTTTTCCAAGCGGTCGGTTAATGAATCCAAATAGGAAGATCGGAGCAGCAAAGCCACAAAAACCCCGGTTCCCAGCACGGAGCACCCGATCAAAATCAAAAAAGACCATGTGATTTTCGCTCTCAGTGATCTCATTTTTCTTTGGGCCCTTCAAATTTATATCCGATTCCGCGAACGGTTTTGATATAGACGGGGTTGCGCGAATCCGCCTCGATCTTGTCGCGCAAATGGCTGACATGAACATCCACGATCCGGGAATCGCCGACATAATCATAATTCCACACCGCATTGAGCAATTGATCCCTTGACAGCACTTTTCCACGGTGGCAGGCCAGGTATAAGAGCAACTCAAATTCTTTCGGGGTTAAATCAATTTCCTGGTTATCCCTTAACACCACATATCCTTCCGGATCGATTTGCAAATTCCCGATCCGCATCACCGACGGGTTCCCGCGTTCCTGCGCTTCCTTTCTCAACACCTCAATCCGGCGGAAAATGGCTTTGACACGTGCCAAAAGCTCCCGCGGGCTGAATGGTTTGGTCATATAATCGTCGGCACCGAGCTCAAGCCCCAGCACTTTATCCAGTTCATCCGTTTTGGCCGTCAGCATCAAAATGGGAATATGCCTTTTCTCCTGCCTGAGCCTGCGGCAGACTTCCAACCCGTCCATTTTGGGCAACATCAAGTCCAACACCACCAGATCCGGATGAAATTGATCCGCCATCTCCAACGCCATTTCCCCGTCATACGCCACCTCAACCTGATACCCTTCTTTCTTCAGATTGAATTGCACCAACTTCACAATGGACGGTTCATCATCCACCACTAGGATTTTTTTGCTCATTACCGTTCACCCCTTTTATTCTCGTCATGAATTATTCCAAATTATTTCATCTTTTATTTACAAAGCAAATCATAACATAACAAAGTTAAGAAAAAGTAAAAAAAGCACCTTCCCATAAGAAGGTGCTTTCGTCCTTTATCAAAAATTATCCAACAGATTGTCCATCATGGGATTTAAGGGTTGCGGCGGCAATACATCGATTTCTCCTTCCGCAATGGTGCGCTCATCGCCGGTGACCCGAACCTGTAAAGTAATGTTCCGGTCCGCCGGATTCTTGTCCTTCACCGTCAGTGAAAAAGAAATTTCATTTTCCGGGTGAAAGGTTTCAGGAAAAGACAAACGCATCTCTTTCACAACGCTTCCGGGACCCGGCAGCTCTGAAGAAATCAATGCGGATATCCAACTGACAATGAGTCCGGACGGAACGATCACCTGGCGGTATCTTATCTGAGCCGCATAACTTTCTTTCAGGTAAATGGGATTGCAGTCGTCTGCCGCTCCCAGATATGCAAAAATATCACGCAAAATCACCTTTTTCTTGACTTGAATCCCGTCGCCCACTTGTATTTCGTTCCAACCTTTTCCTGTGGTCACTAATTTTCCAAAGTCCAAGCGAACCCCTCCCTATGTATCCGCTTTCATTTTAGCATACTTGAATGAAAATTCATAGAAAAGCAAAAAGACTTCAAAAAAGACCTATCCATGCCGGCGGGCAGCTTGATGATCTTGTTTATGCCTAGTTTTCCCTGCCGCACCGTTTTTTCATGCATCCCACCGCCGTTTTTTGGTAAAGAAAATGCCCGGAGCATCGTCCGACTCCGGGCAAAGGCGCTTGTTATTGCTGTAAAACTTTCATCACGCTTTTCACCGATTCCGCCGATTTGTCCAGGGCTTTCTTTTCCTCTTCCGTCAAATCGAGAACGATCACTTTTTCCAAACCGTTTCCGCCCAAAATGGTCGGCACCCCGAGATACAAATCGTTGTAACCGTACTCGCCTTCCAGATAAGCAACCGCCGGCAAAATGCGTTTTTTGTCTTTCAAAATCGCTTCGGCCATTTGGACCAGCGAAGCGGCCGGCGCATAATACGCGCTTCCGTTCCCCAGCAAGTTGACGATTTCCCCGCCGCCTTTGCGTGTCCGTTCCACAATGGCATCCAGACGGTCTTTGGGAATCAGTTTCTCCAACGGGATGCCGCCTGCATAGGAGTAACGCACCAAAGGCACCATGTCGTCCCCGTGGCCTCCCAAAACAAATCCGCTGACGTCTTCCACCGACACGTTCAATTCCCGGGCAACAAAAGTGCGGAAACGTGCCGTGTCCAACACGCCGGATTGTCCGATCACACGATGTTTCGGGAAACCGGAGGTACGGTAAACCTCATAGGTCATTGCATCCACCGGGTTAGTCAACACAATGATGATGCAATCCGGGGAATATTTGACCACTTGTTCCGTCACGGAACGGACGACTCCGGCGTTGATGTTGACCAGGTCATCCCGGCTCATTCCCGGTTTGCGCGCCACTCCGGCCGTGATGATCACCAAGTCCGAATCTTTGGTGTCTTCATAGTTGCTGGTTCCGATGATGTTGGCGTCAAATCCTTGGACAGGACTGGCTTCCAACATGTCCAACGCTTTTCCCTTCGTGGGGTTTTCCGCTTTTGGGATATCCACAAGTACAACGTCACCCAATTCTTTTTGTGCAAGCATTAATGCTGTTGTACTGCCAGTAAATCCCGCACCGATGACAGAAATTTTTCTGCGTCGTATGGCCATTTGGCATCCTCCTCAAATCTTACAAGTTTTGAATCAGGTGGTCTGCAAACTCAGAACATTTGACTTCCGTTGCTCCATCCATTAAGCGGGCAAAGTCATACGTAACGGTTTTGTTGCTGATGGTTTTGCTCATGGATTGGTAAATGAGATCCGCTGCTTCTTGCCATCCCAGATGTTCCAGCATCAAGACGCCGGACAAGATCACCGAACCCGGGTTGACTTTATCCATTCCGGCATATTTGGGAGCCGTGCCGTGTGTCGCTTCGAAAATGGCGTGCCCGGTTTTGTAGTTGATGTTGGCTCCCGGCGCAATTCCGATTCCGCCAACTTGTGCCGCCAATGCGTCGGAAATGTAATCCCCGTTCAGGTTTAAGGTGGCGATGACATCATATTCGGCAGGACGTGTCAGGATTTGTTGCAAGAAGGCATCTGCAATCACATCTTTTACGATGATTTTTCCTTCCGCTTCGGCTTTGGCTTGCGCTTCGTTGGCCGCTTCCGTTCCTTTCTCTTCTTTGATGCGGTCATACTCGGCCCAAGTGAACACCTGATCTTTGTAGTCACGCTCGGCTACTTCATAACCCCAGTTTTTAAAGGCCCCTTCGGTAAACTTCATGATATTTCCTTTATGTACCAAAGTGACACTTTTCCGTCCATGTTCAATGGCATAATCGATGGCCGCTTTCACCAAGCGCTCGGTTCCTTCCGAAGAAACCGGTTTGACCCCGATTCCGGCCGTTTCCGGGAAGCGGATTTTTTTCACGCCCATTTCTTCTTGTAAAAATTGGATGACTTTTTTCACTTCTTCGCTTCCGGCTTCCCACTCGATTCCGGCATAAATATCCTCGGAATTTTCCCGGAAGATGACCATATCCACATCTTGCGGTTTTTTCACGGGAGAAGGAACGCCTTCAAAATAACGAACCGGACGCAAGCATACATACAAATCCAATTCTTGTCGCAAAGCCACGTTCAATGAACGGATTCCGCCACCCACGGGTGTGGTCAACGGGCCTTTAATGGCAACCAAATATTCACGAATGGCCGTCAACGTGTCTTCCGGCAACCACTCTCCCCATTGGTTGTAAGCTTTTTCGCCGGCATACACTTCATACCAGGCAATTTCTTTTTTTCCTTGATATGCTTTTTCAACCGCGGCATCCAAAACCCGTTTGGCCGCCGCCCAGATATCGGGACCGGTTCCGTCACCTTCAATGAAAGGAATAATCGGATTGTCGGGGACTTGAAGCTTTCCGTTTTGTACTTTAATGGGTTCACCTTTCGTTGGCGCTTCTAACTGTTTAAACAATGCCATCTTTCACACTCCTTTACAATAATCCGAAAAGGGACAGGAGAAAATGGCCCGTCCTGCCCGAACATCCCACTGAACAGGTGCTGGCAAGCATCGATTCAGAGAAAAACCGGCCACCCGTCCGCCTTCACCATTTTATTTTAACAAAATTCAGTGGATCTTGCGAGGTGGGGAGGTCCTGCCCCATCCCGCCATCCGCATTCACGGGATGGGGATGATGCCGGAATGAATAGAAATGCCTTTTACCGTTTTTCAACCGGAACATAACGTTGGTTGGTCAGCCCCACATACTCCGCACGGGGACGGATGAGACGGTTATCCCGATATTGCTCCAAGATGTGAGCGGTCCATCCGGTCACGCGGCTCATGGCAAAAATTGGCGTGAAAAGATCCCGCGGAATGCCCAGATAAGTGTAAACCGAAGCGGAATAGAAATCGACATTGGGCTTGAGTCCCTTCTTCTCCGTCACCAGTTTCTCGATGGAGGTGGACATGTCATACCATTTGCTGTCCCCGTGTTGACTGGACAATTGACGGGACATTTCCCGCAAATGTTTGGCGCGCGGATCCCCGTTTTTGTAGACACGATGACCGAAGCCCATGATTTTTTCTTTGCGGTCCAATTTGTCTTGGATCACCGTTTCGATGCGATCCGGACTTCCGATTTCTTCTAACATGGCCATAACCCGTTCATTGGCACCGCCATGCAACGGTCCTTTTAAGGTTCCGATCGCTGTGGTCACCGCCGAATAGATATCAGAAAGCGTTCCCGTGGTCACCCGGGCGGCAAACGTGGAAGCATTCAGCTCATGGTCGGCGTGGAGCACAAGCGCTTTATCAAACGCTTTCACCGATACGTCAGAAGGTTCTTCGCCCGTTAACATATACAGGAAGTTTGCCGCAAAGCTTAATCCTTTTTTGGGAGTAACCGGTTCCAGTCCTTGGCGGATTCTGGCAAAGGCTGTAATAATGGTCGGGATTTTAGCTGTTAATTTGATCGCTTTTCTTTGATTTGCTTCCAGACTATTATCATCGGCTTCCTCATCATACAGGGCCAATGTGGAAACAGCCGTGCGCAACACTCCCATGGGGTGGACATCTTTCGGATACGCTTTCAATTGTTCATAAATGACATCCGGGATCTCTGCATAATCCTCAAAATTTTTCTTTAACTCGTCCAACTCCGACCGTGTCGGAAGATGGCCTTTCCACAATAAGAAAGCCACTTCTTCAAACGTTGCGTTATCGGCCAGGTCATCAATGTTATATCCACGGTATGTTAAAACCCCATCAATAATCGAACTGATCTCGGAAGAACACGCCACGATACCTTCAAGACCTTTTGCAACCGTCATATGATCGCTCCTTTACTCAAAGATCTATGCCATGTGGGACACTACCTTTATTGAAAACGGTTAAAATTTTTTAATGAATGAACCATCATTCTCTTTACTGATTATAAAACATCTTTTTCAATAAAACATCATTTGTTCGTATTTACACAAATTTTGGACTTTTCTATTATCCTTATTTATTAAATAATAATATTTAGCAGAATCATAATAAATATTAT